>JANGEZ010000166.1:0-3925 GCA_031838355.1 Candidatus Methylomirabilis sp. bin48
GCACAGCTCGCCTGTCTCCTGGAGGTGAGCGCTAACAAGCCTGGCAACGTCACCCCGTTCGCCGACTTCGCCGATACTTGCTACACCGACTTTCTGGCCAGCTCCGTCATTCTGGGGCGAGCCCTGCGGAAGGCTGCGACGGTCGCCACCGGCTCGCTGGTCCTCGACGCGGTTCGAGAAACCAAGCGGCTGGTCGGCCGGAACACCAACCTTGGGATCGCGCTCCTCTTCGCTCCACTGGCAAAGGCGGCCCTGCGTAAAGGACGCCGCCCGCTTCGGTCACGCCTTCGTAGCGTACTGACCTCCCTGACGCCCTACGATGGGCAAAGGGTCTATGAGGCGATTCGCCTCGCGGCTCCAGGTGGGCTTGGGGACGCGGACCAGTTCGATGTCCGAGCAACCCGTGGCAGGGTACCGCTCCTCGGTGCGATGCGCTTGGCGATGGATCGGGATTCGATTGCGCGTGAGTATGCCACTGACTTCGAGATCACCTTCACCCTCGGTGCTCCGACCCTCGAGCGGTCTATCCGGGAGTCGAACGATTTGGGAAGCTCGGTCATCCAGACCTACCTGACGCTTCTCTCTCGCGTTCCGGATTCTCTTGTTGCGCGCAAATGTGGCGCGCGCGAGGCCGACAGTATCTCACGGGAAGCAGGAAAGATCCTGGCCATTGGTGGGGCGTTTTCGGAGCAAGGAAAGCGAAGGCTGGTCCGGTGGGACCACACTCTCCGACAGGAGGGGAACCGGCTGAATCCGGGGACGACCGCTGATCTGACCGCCTCGACTCTCTTTGTCGTGATACTAGAGCGGGGGATCGAGCTTGTGCTGGGAAAGTGATCTAGCTCCTCAGTGTAATGCGGCCGAGACAAAGAGCATGGGGGGGGAACCTGTTAAGCGACTCGGAGGCGTCCCTGGCTAACGGCTTGGAGCGCAAAAAATTCAATCAGGTGGTCGGCAACGGCTTTTTTCTGCTTATCCACCGTGATCACATGATAGCAGTCATCGAGTAAGATCAGGAGCTTCTGTATCGAAGCAATGTCATTGTACACCAGCTCGCCATTGCGAGGACCGGTGATGTCGTCTTCGCGGGCCTGGAGGATCAAGGTGGGCGCCGTCACCTCACCCAAGCGACGACGGACGAGCGTGGAGAGCCGGTCTATATTGGTCAAGGTCTTCAACGGGAAGATCGGATACCCCATCGTGGCTGCCAAAGGGGCACTGATCGCTTGGTCGGCAGCATGGGTCATGCGAGTCCACAAACCCATGATCCATCGACGCAGGAGCGAAACGGAACCATACGACGCCCGCTTGTGGGCCTGAAGCCGTCTCTCCTTAATTCCAAAGGGTGGACCATCCTGGTGGAAGAGGAGATAGCCCAAAGGAGCCACCTTCATAACAAAGGGCAAGAGTGCCCTGGTCCAAGGTGTCTTCCACCCATCATAAAAAAAGGTGGGCGAGAAGACTCCGAGTCCATCAACATTCACGGTCAGTGAGGAGTCCAAGGCCAGGAGTCCTCCCGCGCTGAGGCCGGCCACATAGAGGTGATCGTATCGTTCGCGTACGAAGGCCAGTTGCGCCTTCACGTGCGTGAGCCAGTCCTCCTCGGACGTTCTCATCAGATCCCTGAGCCGCGTACAGTGGCCCGGGAGGGTCGTGGCATAGACGTCCCATCCGTGGCGCGCCAACCGCCGTCCAAGGTAGCCCATCTCTACCGGTGTCCCTGTGACACCGTGAATCAGATACACTAAGGTGCGTGAGCCGGTGTGGAAGGCAAGGTCGGTCGGTTGGCGGCCGACCATCTCATCAAGAGGACCAGGCCGCGTGGTCAGTTGTCGGCTCATGGCTCCTCCGTGCAGTGGGTGAAGAGCCAGTCCAACAGTTCGATGGCCAGATCGATCTCGCCCTTGGTGATATCCAGACAAGGCGCAAGGCCGAAGACGTTCTTGTAGTGTCCCACGACGTTTAACACTAGCCCCATTGGGCCACGGGATGTTGGAATTCCCCCGGCTAGACCCAACTCGAAGATCCGGTCTGTGAGGGCCCTGTTGGGAGTGATCCGGTCCGCCTGCGTCACTTCAATACGCAAAGCCAAGCCTAAGCCGGCGACGTCCCCGATAGCGGCATGTCGTTTCTTGAGGTCTTCGAGCTGTTGCAGAAAATAGGCTCCAGATTCGGCCACCTTCCGTTCATAATCCTGCTGCTCGATCCACTGCAGTGTCGCCAAGGCTGCGGCCGTGCCCAGTGGATTGGACGAGAAGGTGGAATGTGACGACCCAGCCGGAAAGGTCTGGGGAGAGATGAGGGGCTCCTCAGCCCATAGCCCAGAGAGGGGATTCAGGCCATTGGTCAATGTCTTTCCAAAGACGACGATGTTCGGCTTGACGCCGAAGTGCTCGATCCCCCAAAACTTCCCGGTCCTGAAAAATCCCATCTGGACCTCGTCATCTACCAGGAGAATCTTCCGCTCATCCAGAATCTTCTTGAGCCGCAGGAAATACTCTGGGGGCGGCACAATATATCCTCCAACGCCCTGCACCGGTTCCACATAGAACGCGACAAACTCAGGTTCTTCAGCCTTAGTATCCCAGAATGAGTTGTACTCCGTCTCGAACAGCCGCTCGAACTGTTTGACGCAGTAATAGTCGCAGCTCTCCAGCCTCATGTCGTATGGACACCGGTAGCAGTACGGGAATGGAACAAAATGCGCTCGGTTCGAGAAATGGCCGAAGCGTCGGCGGTATCGGTAGCTGGAGGTGATCTCGGAGGCTCCGAGGGTCCTGCCGTGATACGCCCCCATAAAGGCCATGAAGAGGGATTTGCCGGTAGCATTGCGCACGAGTTTAATCGAATCTTCAATGGCCTGAGCGCCCCCCACGTTGAACTGTACGCGCCCTTTGATTCCGAAGGCTCGGAGGCATTCGATCGCCAATCTCTCGGCTGCCAGGACCTTTTCTTCATGGAGATACTGGCTAGCCAATTGGGGCAATTGCTCGAGCTGCGCGATCACCGCCCCCACGATGCGCTTGTTGCGATAGCCAAAGTTGACCGTCGAGTACCACATTTGGAGGTCGAGGTATGGTTTGTCCTCGCGGTCATAGAGAAAGCTTCCTTCACAGCCTTGAAAGAACTTCGGCTTGGGCGAGTAGTGCGCCGTATCGCCATGCGAGCAGTACTGCGCTTCCTTTTCGCGGAGCACCTCTTCGCTGAGTCTGGTCTTATCTATGCGATTCATACGAAACAGCTCACCTTTCGAAAGAGATGTTCAGCGACTTCGGTAAGAGTCTCGAACGGTTCATAGGCGACTCCCTGGAGATCGCACCACTCTCGCAGTCCCGCCTTCGCGTAGACCTTTTGTGCCATGGTCGAGATGCAACGGTCGGATCTGCCGTCCCCGATATATATTGTCTCTTTAAGCGAGAGGCCGAAAAAGGTGGCTACAGCGCATTTACACGTGCCGGCCCCAATCAGGCAGTCGGGTGATGCATACGGGAAACTGAGCGAGGGGGCCCCGTTCCCATCCCAGACCAAGTGATTGGAGATGACGGGGATGGAGGACAGACCGTGCCGACGCAGGACCGCCTCGATGAGCCGATCGATACCGTCGCTGACGATGATCAGCGGGATACCGTGTTGTGCGCACTGTTGCTGGAGTGTCACGATACCCTTGTCGATGTGGAGAGAAGCCGCAAACCGTATGAGTGTCGGTAGATCTGCCTGAATCAACTCCACCTGTCGGGACATACACTCTCGGCTGGTGATCTCACCACGCTCCCATCGGAGCTCCCATTCACGGAATGCCGGCAGGGCAAAGGCTTCGAGGACGGCGAGCGTGGCATCCGTTTTGGTGATGGTCCCATCAAAATCGCAGAGGACTTGAAAAGCTGGCAGACCACTCGGCTTGCGCGAAGATCGGAAGCTCGCTGCC
>JANGEZ010000167.1:0-1745 GCA_031838355.1 Candidatus Methylomirabilis sp. bin48
ATAGAAGGGGACCTTATTGATGAATTCGAGGAACGTCTCTTTGATCTGCTGCAGATCGCGGTAGTAATCGAGGTGCTCGGCATCGATGGTGGTCACCACAGCGATGGTGGGAGCCAGCTTGAGAAAAGAGCCGTCGCTCTCGTCGGCCTCCGCGACCAGAAACTCGCCCTGCCCGAGCTTCGCATTGCTGCCAAGCGCATCCAGCCTGCCCCCGATAATCACGGTGGGATCGAGGCCCGCCTTGGCTAACACCGTGGCCACCATGGAGGTTGTCGTGGTCTTCCCATGGGTGCCGGCAACGGCCACGCCATACTTCTTCATCCGCATCAGCTCGGCCAGCATCTCAGCTCGCTGAATGACCGGGATGGCATGGACCTTCGCCGCGACAATCTCGGGATTCTCTGGAGAGACCGCCGAGGAGCGGACCACGACGTCGGCATCCTGTACGTGGGCGGGATCGTGACCGATCTGTACGGTAACGCCCAACTCCCGGAGGCGAAGGGCATGCTCTGACACCTTTAGGTCGGAGCCGCTGACCTGATAGCCAAGATTGTGGAGGACTTCGGCAATCCCGCTCATTCCGACCCCCCCGATTCCGACGAAGTGGATGTGCCGGATCTTCTTAAACATGTCCGCAACTCCGGGTTCCGCTTCGCAGTTCCTGGCTGGACACTTGGAACTTGGCGCCTGGCGCCTGGCACGCAGTCAGCGTCACGAGATCGGCTAAGCGGACCGCCGCGTCCGGCTTAGCCAAGGTCTTGGCCCTATGCGCCATGACCTCAAGTCCCTCTCTGTCGCGAAGAAACGTCCGTATGATCTCGGCCACCGTGGCACCACTCAGATCGCGGTCCAGCACCATCCGGGCTCCGCCGGAGGCGACCAGCGCTTCAGCATTGTAGCGCTGGTGATCGTTAGCGGCAAAGGGGAACGGAACGAGTACCGACGGCTTCCCCAGGACGCAGAGCTCTGCCACAGTGCCGGCGCCGGCCCGACAGAAACAGAGATCGGCGGTGGCATACGCCACGGCCATCGCCTGAAAGAACGGCTCTACCACCGCGAGACACCCAAGAGCGTCATACCCTTGCCGGACAAGAGCAAGGTCGCGCGGACCCGTGGCATGGATGAACTGGATCCGCTCTCGCTCATCTGTAAGCATGGGGAGCGCCTCCATGATCGCCTGGTTCAGCCGGTGAGCCCCCTGGCTGCCGCCGAAGATCAGAAGGGTAAATCGATTTGAATCGAGACCCAAGCGGGTCGCTGCCTCTGCCCTGCTCACGCCGAAGAGCTCCGCTCGAACTGGATTGCCGGTCACCCGTACCTTACTCTTGGGAAAAAAATCAGATGCCTCTTCGAAGGCAACCGCGACGCAATCAACGATCCTCCCCAACCATCGGTTGGCAAGCCCTGGCAAGGCGTTCTGTTCATGGATCACGGTCGGGACCCTCGCAAGCACTCCCGACAGCACCATGGCAGCCGAGGCGTAGCCACCAAACCCGACCACAACATCGGGACGGAATCGTCGAAGGATCGATAGAGACCGGATGAGGCCTGAGGGGATCAGCGTGAGGCTCCGAAGTCGCGACAGGATCCGCTTCCCCTGTAGGCCGGAAGCCCTGATCCCCTCGAAGTCCCAACCTCTCGTAGCCAGCAAAGATGCCTCAAACCCTCCCTCGACGCCAACAAATAGGAGCGACAGGTCCGTCCTTCTTGACCTGAGCTCCTCGGCTAACGCAATGGCAGGAAAG
>JANGEZ010000168.1:0-6147 GCA_031838355.1 Candidatus Methylomirabilis sp. bin48
AGATTGGCCTGCATCGGCTGATAACCATGGCATCAACTCGGACGCGGCTTCGCCGCGCCGGTTATGCTCGCCAACAGCCAGCGGATCAAGTGGACTACAGCTCCGCCGGGCACAGCTCGACTCCGCTTCCGCCGCTCATCCGCGCGGCGTTAGACCGGAGTAGGCCGATAGTATGTGATCCGGATCGTCGCCCCGTCAGGGATGAAGGCCAGGATCCCGTTGAGTTCGGTACCGGCTCGAATCGATTCCCGACTTCGACTCCATGGAGACAGAAACTGCAAGGGTGGGTTCGCGCTGCCCAATAAATCGCTGCCTTACTGAGGGGGTCCAGTGGGCGCTAAAACCTATCACGAGGAGGTTCAGGTCATGAAGATGCAAAGAATTGTGTTTGCCGCAATGCTCATGGTGGGGCTCATGGTGATTTCCGCCCCGATCGCGTCGGCAGCGGAGGTCATGTACGATCTAAAGCCTGCGGCAACGATGAAGGCCCTCCTGACGGATTCTATCGGCAAACGGGTCGTGTTGCGGCTGGAGTCCAGTGAGGAAATAGAAGGGACAGTGACTATGGTCGGTGAACATCTAATTCATATCTCGAAACTTTCAAAGAGGGATTTTTTTGATGCCTTTATCAGTATCGACCGAATCAGCGCGGTGATTATCAGGGTACGGTGACGTCAGTGCAAAACCCCTTGCCTTTGGTGCATCGCTCTGATATAAGGCGAAGGCACCTTCGGTCAGGCTGATCCTGTAGACACACCGCCTGCGGCGCCACGGTTTGCGCAAGGGTAAGTCGTGTCTTTCGAAGGTCTGTTGAGGTCCCTCACGAGGTCTTTGTCGATGCCACGCTGCCTCTTACCTGTCTTGTTGGTGTTCTTCGTTCTTACCTCCCTTTGCTTCATGCCGGTGGTCTCGGCCCAGGACACGGGATCCCGGGGCCTCCTTAATAAGCTCGACGAACTCAAATCGGCCGTTCGGATTGAGGCGAATGAGATGGAACGCCGCGAGCGCGACAAACTTACCATCGCGAGAGGTGACGTCCGAATCCATATGGAGAACCGTATCCTCAATGCCGATGAGGTTGAGCTGGATGAGGTCCAGGAGGTCATCCGGGCCAGGGGGCGGGTTCAGCTCATCGATGGGGCAAGCCGTCTGGAAGGCGATCGACTGGAATACCACTACCGCACCAATATGGGTGTCATGTATCAGGCCAAAGGGGCGATCCCCCCTGCGACCACCTTTCAAGGCGTCGAAATCCATAAGGAAGGGGATCGCAAGTATCGGCTGATCGATGGCAGATTCACCACCTGCAGTATCTGCCAACCCGAGTCCGGTGGTGTCGATTGGGAGATCCGGGCGAAAGAGGCGGTGGTCGAACAAGACGAGTATCTTGAGGCAAAGTCAGCGTCTTTCTGGATTCGGGGCCTCCCGTCCCTTTACACCCCGTACCTCATCTACCCTATCGGACCGCGGCGCACCGGCTTTCTTATCCCCAAGGTTGGTACCAGCAGTTTGTCAGGGGCCACCTTTAGACAGCCGTTCTTCTGGGCTATCGATGAGTCCCAGGATCTGACCCTGACCGGAGTCTACCGGACCAAACAGGGCGTTGAGGGCCAGGCCACCTACAGGTACATCCTGGGGCCGGAGGCGGGTGGCTTCGTGGAGGGCCGGGTGATCCAGGATCGGCGGAGTGAGGCGCAGGACGAGGTGCGAGCTACCATCACCGCCCGCCACGATCAGCAATGGAATCCGGAGTTGAGCCTGAAGGGCGACATCAATTACACGAGCGACCGGCGGATTCAACGAAGGTTTCCCGAGACCCCGTCTGATCTGAGAACCGCGAACCTCACCAACTCGCGGGTCTTCCTCACGCAGATGTGGCCGAATTATGGCCTGCAGTTTCTACTCGACGATACCCGCACTCTTGAGCCGAGCACCAACGACAGTCGCCTGAGCCGGCTGCCCACACTGAGCCTCTCCGCCTTTCCGCAGCATCTGTTCGGCTCGCCGGTCCTCCTGGAGACGCAGCTCTCCGGGGCCTATCTGCAGCGGAAAGAGACTCCGGACAGCGGCCGGGCAGATCTGTTTCCGAAGCTCTCGCTCCCGTGGCGCCTACTGCCGTGGGCCACTATGACGCCCTCGGTCGGCTTTCGGGAGACCGTATACACAAAGCGCGCAGATGGGGGGGCAGCGGGTGGCACGAGCCGGGAGCTGTTTGAGGCTCGAAACGAGCTTCAAGCTCGATTCTTCCGCGGGTTTGAGGTCGGTGGCACATCGGTCGATCGGCTCGTTCATCTGTTCGAACCGCACCTCAGCTACTGGTTCATCAATACTGTGGGTCAGCAGAGGATCCTGCAGTTCGATAACGTCGACTTTGTCAGTCCGCAGAACAGGGTGACCTATTCCTTCACGAACCGTCTACTGGCCAAGCTCAAAGAGGCCGATGGTTCTATCCGGACCCATGAATTCCTCTCCTTTTCACTCAGCCAGAGTGTCAACCTGAATCCCCAAACGCGAACTTTTTCCGATCTTTTTCTGAATGCGCTGACACCAGAACGGATCGATCAGGCGGTCCGTGAGGTGACCACCCGATCCTTGGGCAATGGGTTTTCGCAGGTACAGGAGCGTCGCTTCTCAAACCTGGTAGCCGACCTCCGCGCCTCTCCCTTGCGGGATCTGACCTTCTATGGGGTCACTGCCTTCAACACCGAGAGGAATCGGGTGGATGGGGTCGAGGCCGGCGTGCGGGTCGCCTATCCGGAGTATGGGCGGGTAGAACTAGCCCATAGCTTCATCCGCGGTGGGGAGACGGCCGGACTGCCCGGTCCATTTAGTGATCGGGAGACCTCTGGCATCATTGGTCGGCTTCTCCTCACGCCGCTCAAGAACGTCGCCATTAACTACCTCGGGCGCCTTGATCCGCGCCGAGATAAAAGCCTGGAGAACAACGTGGTCCTGACCTACGCCACCTGTTGCTGGATGGTAGGGCTTCATTACCTCAACCGTTCGGAGGTACCGGGGAGAAGCGGCTCAGAAAACAGCGTCGAGGTCTTCTTCGAGCTGCTGACCGGCGGGGCCCCTCCACCTCCGGAGCGAGGAGCCCAGTACCTGCGGCGCTGAAGGCAGTTGACCGAGATGGGTGGCACGGGTAGAATGATTTTGTGAGAAGGGGACCGCTCCCCGCTTACGCGGGGACAGGCCCACAGTAGCGCCTTCGAGGAGGAACCATGTACTACCCAGTATTTCGGCCGCGGCGTCTGCGTCAAAATGAGACACTTCGCCGGTTGGTACGAGAAACTCACCTGCGTCTCGAAGATCTGATTCAGCCACTCTTTGTCGTTCACGGACGTGGCGTGCGTCAGGAGATCTCTTCGATGCCAGGCTGTTTCCATCTTTCTGTAGATGAACTGGCCAAGGAGGCGAAAGAGGTAGCCTCGATGGGTATCCCCGGGATCATCCTGTTTGGCCTCCCGGCCGCGAAAGATGCCGTAGGCTCCGAGGCCTACGCTGACGATGGGGTCGTCCAACAGGCGGTGCGGGCGGTCAAGGACACTGTGTCCGACCTGCTGGTGATGACGGACGTCTGTTTATGCGAATATACCAGTCACGGCCACTGCGGGGTCGTGGAGCGGGGTCAGGTCAAGAACGATCCCACGCTGGAGTTGCTGGCCAGAACGGCGCTCTCCCATGCCGAGGCCGGCGCCGACATGGTGGCGCCCTCCGACATGATGGATGGCCGGGTGTCAGTCATCCGAGAGGCGCTGGATGAGGAAGGGTTCGAGAATACGCCGATCATGGCCTATTCAGCCAAGTATGCCAGCGCCTTCTACGGCCCGTTCCGCGAGGCGGCTGCCGCAGCCCCCCAATTCGGCGATCGCCGCTCCTACCAGATGGACCCGGCCAACGGTGACGAGGCGCTTCGAGAGGTGGGGCTTGACCTGGAGGAGGGAGCGGACATCGTGATGGTGAAGCCGGCCCTGCCGTACCTGGATATCCTCTGGCGGGTGAAGCAGGAGTTTGGCGGGCCGGTCGCGGCCTATCATGTGAGCGGCGAGTACGCCATGCTGAAGGCGGCCGGACGACTCGGGTGGATCGATGAAGAGCGGGTCTTAATGGAGACGCTGACGTCGATCAAGCGGGCTGGCGCTGATCTGATCCTGACCTATGCCGCCAAGGAGGCGGCGCACCTGCTGGAGAACAGACCGTGACCGGCCTGCCTGTGCGTCGCACGCAGACAGGGCCTCGCTCGAAGGCGCTCTTTGAGGAGGCCACGCGTCTTCTGCCCGGAGGCGTGAACAGTCCGGTGCGGGCGTTTAAGGCTGTAGGCGGGCAGCCGGTGGTGATCGAGCGAGCCTGCGGCTGCCGCCTCTATGACGTCGATGGTCATAGCTACATCGATTATGTCGGCTCCTGGGGGCCGATGATCGTCGGTCATGCCCACCCCGCCGTCGTGAAGGCGATCCAAGAGGCGGCCTCGCTTGGGGTGAGCTATGGGGCGCCGACCCCATGGGAGACGGTGCTGGCCCGAATGGTGGTCGAGGCGATCCCCTCGATCGAGCTGGTCCGGTTTGTGAACTCTGGGACCGAGGCGACCATGAGTGCCATTCGGCTGGCTCGTGGTGTTACGGGACGCGACCGGATCGTCAAGTTCGAGGGATGCTACCATGGGCACGCCGACAGCCTCCTGGTCAAGGCCGGCTCTGGCGCCATGACCTTTGGCGTGCCGGACAGCCTCGGCGTCCCGCCTGACCTCGCCCGCCTGACGATTACGCTGCCCTACAATGATGGCGATGCTGTACGGGAGGCCTTCCGATCGGTCGGCAAAGAGATCGCCTGTGTGATCGTGGAGCCCGTTGCAGGCAACATGGGGGTTGTTCCGCCGAAGCTGGGGTTTCTTGCGGCGTTGCGAGAGATCACCGCCGCCTACGGCTCGCTGCTGATTTTCGACGAGGTGATGACCGGATTCCGGCTGGGCAAAGGTGGGGCTCAGGCCCTCTACGATATTCGGCCGGATCTGACCTGTCTCGGGAAGATCATCGGCGGTGGCCTGCCGGTAGGCGCGTACGGCGGTTCGCGCAGCGTCATGGAGCAGGTCGCCCCCCTGGGGCCAGTCTACCAGGCCGGGACCCTCTCCGGCAACCCCCTCGCCATGAGAGCCGGCATCGAGACCCTTCGTCTCCTCGACGAGCCAGGATTTTACGAGCGGCTTGAGGCGAAGGGGAAGCAATTGGAAGCGGGGTTGCGGGAGCTGGCGGCAAAGGAACAGATCCCGCTGCAGTATCAACGGGTTGGCTCGATGTGTACCGCCTTCTTTGCCGAGCAGCCTGTCATCGACTACCAGACGGCTCTGGCCGCGAACACCGATCGCTACGCCTCGTTTTTCTGGGCCATGCTTGAACGGGGAGTCTATCTCCCTCCATCCCAGTTCGAGGCAGCTTTTCTTTCCGATACCCACGCCGTCGGCGACATTGAAACAACCCTTCTGGCGGCAAAGGAGGCCCTGGCCATGCTGCGCAGTCGCTAACGTTTCATATCCACCCACTCGAACTCAAGGAGGATTGTTATGTTGCGTACCGATATCCTGTCCCGGCTCCGTTACCAGTGGTTTTTGGTGGTATTGATGTTGCTCGTTGTGGAGGCTTCTCCTGCGTTTGGGGCTGAGAGTCAAGACAAGTCAAGCGCTGGGACGAGATACGGCCTTCGGTGTGGCACATGTCACGGTGGAAGTGGGAAAGGCGATGGATGGAGGGCAAAGCTTTCCTGGCTTAAGATGCCAGACTTTTCCGATTCGGCCTATATGCAAACACGATCCGATGACGACCTCCTGATAGCTATCAAGCAGGGTCGTAAGTCGGTAATGCCCTCGTATGGGCTTGAGATGACCGATCGCGAGATCAAGGATCTGGTGGTCCACATCAGGAGCTTTGACAAGGCGCCAGCGCCGCCGAAGCCAGTGGGAACAGCGCGTTAACTATGCGCTTTTCTCCTTGACATCGTGAAGGAGGATATGCTAAAAGTTTCACGAACTTAATCGTGGAATTTCTGAAGGCCCTGCAGCGAACAGTCGGCACGCTCTTCATGATGCCCTGCGCGGGGCTTTTTTTTTGTCGCCGTTAACTTAAGCCCCGGCGATCCCCTTCACGAGGCCAA
>JANGEZ010000169.1:0-14773 GCA_031838355.1 Candidatus Methylomirabilis sp. bin48
CACCCGGTCAGGCGGACAAAGACACACGGCCGGCCGGCATAGGTCGATTCCCCTTGGATGCTGTAGAAGATCTCGTTTACGTGGAGGCTCATAACCGCCTGGCGTTAGGATGCGTAACTACTCAGGTGTTTAGGCTGTAGGCTGTTAGTCGTTGCGCGCGGACCGAATCAAGGCGCTTCGTCGGTCAGTTCAAACGCTCTGAACTTGGTATGGTCTCGCATGGCGCGTTCCTACAGTCTATCTACCTGAGAGTTGCTAGGATACTACCAATAAATACAATGGGCAGGCTCTCCTCTCACATGCCAAGCGAAAGCCTGCCCACCAAATAATCCAGAAGCCCGATACGCCTACCCTTCGGACCCGATCACTACATACCGCGTTCCACCGTCCCGCTTGATGAGAAGTAATGTCGGCTCATCCGGCTTCGTTTTCTCCAAAATCCGCCTGACCTGGTTCACTGTCGTCACTCTTGTACGGTTGATCTCCAGGATCAGATCCCCGGGTTGCAACCCGGCCGCATCACCAGGGCTCTCAGGTTCAACCTCTGCGATCACAACGCCTTTCTCACCCTTCATTCCAAACTTACGGGAGAGTGCCGGATTGAGTTCCTGAATATCGATTCCCAGCTTCGTTTTCGGAGAGGACGGCGTCATGGCTGCCATCTGCTCCTCTTTGAGCTCGCCAACCTTGATCTGCAGCGTGAGTTCGGCCCCGTCGCGGATGACTTTCATAGCGACCTCTTTTCCCACCGGGGTACTGGCGACGATGTGGGGCAGCTCGGTAGAGGACTTGACTTTCTTGTCAGCAAACTCCACAATGACGTCCCCTGGTTTGACCCCGGCGTGTTCGGCTGGTGATCCCTCCATGACATCCGACACCAGGGCGCCATTCGCCTGCTTGAGGGAGAATTTCTTGCCCAGCTCCGGGGAAATCGGCTGGATCGCCACGCCAAGCCATCCTCGGGTGACCTGCCCACGCTCTTTCAACTGCGGCAGGACCTCCTTAATCATGGCGATAGGAATCGCAAAGCCGATCCCGATCGAACCGCCCGTCGGGCTAAGGATGGCTGTGTTGACCCCCACCGCCTCACCGTTGGTGTTGAGCAGCGGTCCGCCGCTGTTGCCCCGATTAATAGAGGCATCGGTCTGGATGAAGTTGTCATACGGGCCTTCGCCAATGAACCGGCCCTTGGCGCTGACGATGCCGGTGGTGACCGTCTGGTTCAGGCCGAATGGATTGCCGATCGCCATGACCGGCTCGCCGACCTCCAGTTTATCCGAGTCACCAAACGGGATCACGGGCAGATTGGAGATCTCGATTTTGATGAGGGCGACATCAGTCTTTGGATCCCTTCCGATCACCTTCGCCTTGAATTCTCGGCCGTCACCGAGCTTCACGGTAATGTCCGTGGCGTTTTCGACCACGTGGTTATTCGTCAGAATATAACCGTCTTTGTTGATAATGAATCCGGATCCAAGACTAGTCGACTTAAACTGCCGCGGGCTCTCACCGAAGTATCGTTTAAAGAACTCGTTGGAGGGGTCGTCTTCACCGAAAGGGCCGCGAGGCGAGATGCCCCTTCCCTTGAGCACCTGGGTGGTACTGATATTCACCACAGCAGGAGTCATCTCCTTCGCCAACCGAACCCAGATCTTCCCATCTGAGGTCTGACTCGAACTAAATACCCCGCTCTCTCGTTGTTCAGTCCAAAACCCCGCAGTCGTGGCCTTTGAGAGCGGGACTAGATTCAAGGAGGCCGTGATCAGAACTCCAAGAATCAAACAGGACGCTGCCACTGCTATTAAGGTTCTGGTGTGAAACCGTCCATTACGCATCGTATCCCCCTGCAATGCTGTCGCCTTGGTCCGTTCCCCGTTCGGCAAACCTCGATTCGCATCTTTATGACATGACGATGAGCCGAGGCGTTTAGCAGAACCTTCCCACATTCGGCCACAACGCTTCCCGCCTTTATTGCTCCAAGCTTAGCAGACTCATTGCCTAAATTCAACATACCCTTCTGTTCCCAGAAGACGCTTGAAGACGGCTTGACGCAGGTTCTCACCTGGCCTACACTGCATACGGTGAAATGCTCTCAGCCCTGCTGAGAGCTAAGAACTCTTGGAGAGGAGGCAGGAACCCATGAAGAGACGGTTACGCTGGATCCCAAGCCTGTGTTTCGCCATCCTTCTTCTCGCCTTTGCAGGTGATCCCCTGAAAGCTCAGGAGATTCACGACGATCCCGAGGCCCGTACCCTCCTGGAGGAGGCCCGTCGGCAGATAGTCGTGTGGGACCGCTTCCCGGGCTTTAAAGCGAAACTCGAGGTGGACCGAGATGGAAAAAGGTCTGGCGGTGAACTGACGGTCCTGTCTTCCGGCAAGGTGGAGGTTGAGCTTCAAGACCGGGAGACGACAGCATGGGCCGGCGGGATCCTGAAGTCACTCGTCAACCATCGACTGAAGCTGGAGACACACAAGCACGAGGAGGCGCCGGTCGCCTTCGGCCCTGAGGATCAGCATCCGCAGGGCCGCTTGGTGAAGAAAGGCGACCGCTTGACATCGACGTACCGCATCAAGAATCGACAGATCCTCCAGGTCAACCAGCGGACTGAAAAAGGATGGATAAGCCTCAACGTCTTAGAATACACTCCGACGCCTCACGGTTTCTTGCCTAAACAGGTGGCCGTCTTCCAGTTCGACGAAAAAGGTTCGCTGACAAACAGCACCGTCTTTACCGATGAATATGTCGAGGTGGAAAGGTTCTGGCTCCCAAAGTCCCGCGTGATCATTACCGCTCAGGGAGGGAAGGTCGAGGTCTCGAGACTTCAGTTTCGCGAGCACAGCCTACTTCCAAAGGAAGCGACCAAGGCCCCGGCTTCCTGATCCCGGGCGCTATGAATGTCCCTTTTCAGCAACCAGCATGAGCGCCGCCAGATTCCGGTCATACTGACGGAATACGCGCCGCATTGTGTGTATCCGCTGGCGCGCCGCCGGATTTCGCAGAACATTCCAGGCGATCCGCGCCATCCCGGCCAGCCCTTCATTCCGGATCATCTGGGACGGTTCGAGCAGGTGCATCGGGGTGGTGGCCTGCGCCTTGACCATGAACCCTTCGCGCTCCAGCAGCGCCTTCCATTCCGATACGGTCAGCGGACGCACTCCCACATGAATGGACTGCGAAAGCTCGCGGTTGATGGCGTCTCTGGTTACACTATCGATGTCGTCAGGAACCACAGATAGTTCATGGATGCCACAACGCCCGCCTGGCGCCAGTAAACGCTTGGCTTCTTGAATAATCTTGACCTTGTTCTCCGGTGTTTTCATACTCAACATCGCTTCGCAGTACACCACCGTGGCGCTGCTGTCCGGCAAGCCTGAGTGCTCTGCCTGCCCGACGACACAACGCTGATTATCACCTTTCAGATAGCTCTGTACTCGCTTCGCGGCGGCATCGTCAGCTTCGACAGCAGTATAGCTGGACGGTGATTTAGACAACACCAGTTGCGCCGTCACACCCAGCCCTGGCGCAAATTCGACTACCCTATCCGTTGGTACGATATTGAGTGCGTCCAGCATCCGGCGGGTTAATTCAAGGCCACCGGGACGCAACACCCGCTTTCCCATCTGTGCCAGCAGCCAGTGCCCCGGCATTTTATCAATTTGCAGTCCGTGGCCCGGCAGGATCTCCTCGTGTTCACTCATGAGCTTTCCCTCTTTTCGTCTCGAATGGTTAGCCGGTAACCCGAAGCCACACATACGTCAGTTGTCAATCCATAACCGGTTACCTGGTTCATGCGACACCTTTGGGACGCTCTACCGGGAGCATCGGTGTCAATGTTCTGCCGGATCAAGTAACCGCCGATAACTTCACAAAGTGACTACGTTGGCAGTTATTGTGGTCCCTCGACCGGCGATGTCAAGGAAAAAGCGGGGCTAGGGGAATGGCAAGGAGTGCTGGAAGTATTTCAGGTGACCCCCGCGATTAACATTCGCCAAGGGGTTACACAGATACTCGCGTTCGGCCTGGCGGAAGAAGCGATAGCACGCGAAAGCCCGCTCTTAATGCATCGCTTCAGGAGCGATTCGAGGGGCGGGCCGGACGCGTGAGCCGTCCTGGCTTGATCGTCGCAGCGGAATCGGCGCTTGGCCGACAATTTGCATCCGTGGCCCATTGTCCAGGATCCGATACTTCTCGTCCTCCGGCAGAGGCGCCAGCACCCATTTGTAGAGGGTCCTGGCATCCTCAAGGATTGGTTCGCGGGGATATCCATAGTACGTTTTCTGCATCGGCTCGTCGTACAGTCCGATGCAGCCGTGCGAGGCTGGATATCCGGGAATGTCGCGCCCATGAATCCAGAATGCGACGCCCTCCTTGTTGATGTGGAATCGAAGAGCATAGTTCATCGGATACGGGATGTTGGTCTTCTCGATGGTATAGCGGGATGAACGGTGATGACGATGGGCAGCGGTAATTGCAAAGTCGCCTGCCGGGGTTTCATTTCTTTTCTCGCCTGTGGCGATCGGCGCCGAAAACGCCAGCCGACCATACTCGTAGGCGCCGAGGAACTGCTCTGCGAGATCGATCAGGATAAACTTAGCTTCGCCGACTGCCTGGGGATACTCCTGAGGCATCGGCGTAAAACCGGTTATGTCCTCAAGGCGCCTGGGGATCTTCAGAGAGATGCCGGGATAGGCATGGCGCCGGTCGATTCGGTTGAATCGGGCCACATCCACCCACCGGCTTCCGAATAGGGTTTCCAGCGTCTCGCGGGCACGCAAACGCTGGCACTCCCACTCTACTCCGGCATCACTAGGGTACTTAATGGCACAGCGGGAAGGGGGCGCGGTGGAACTTGCGCCCCAGAGTTCACTGGGTGCGGAGAATAGGAGGAAGCAGACTACAACGGAGGTGCGCCACCGACGATGGCGACTTACCAGTGCCTGAATGTCCCAGAATCCAGGTGGATAAAACCCCTGCGGGGATAATATCCCACTCCACCATATCTCAGGTCGAGCGCAGCCTTCTTGATCACACTTGGGCTAACCCCTGGAATGCGGAGATCTATGGCCTTACCGGCCAAATGGAGGCTATGCCTCGCCACTCCCCTTCTTTTCCTGACCAGTAGTCGATTGTACTCAGACGACCTGAAACCCGATATAACATGGATTTCGTTGCCTCCACCCAACTGCTTATCCACCGCATTCACAAACTCAATCATCCGAACGTCCATCTTGGTCGCCTGATTCGTATAGTGGCAGCGAAGGAGATGGTCAAGGGCACCCAAGGCATCCGGGTCATATTGGCCGGAGGGGTCTCGGTAGGTAACGTCCAGTCGCTCATGTGTGTGGGTGTTCAACAGGCAGAGCCTCCCCTCCTGGCCCGACGGAATCATAAGGTCCTGCGCCCACACCGGTTTACCGACCAGCAAGAAAGCAGAAGCAAGAGAAGCCTTCAGGAAGGATCTTCGTGTCCAGTGGTGATGGGTCGATCCTGACATTCTGACCTCGATAGATTGCAAATCGAACAGCCGTTGTACCGAGCAGCGCGTAAGACCTTAACAGAAAAAGTATCTGACGGTCAACAGGAAAAACTACCCCAAGAATCGCGACTGCAACGTGTCATTTAGTTAGAAAGTCTCCCTCAGCAGTCATTGCGAGGAAGCGACAGCGACCGAAGCAATCTCACAGTCTTTGGGGTCCGTGGCCCCTGGGTACAACGATGAGATTGCCACGCTCCCGGTGGTCGCTCGCAATGACGTGGGCGGGGATTGCATACCGCACCTCGTAGACTTTCATGCCCATGGGCGTACCGGAGGCGGATGGGGCATTGCGAACGAAATGAACGGGTTACGTTGTCAATCGTGATTCTTGGGACTACGCAATCTGTCTATGAGACCAGAACCCGAAATTATATGGCTCTTACCCTAAGCCGCCCTGAGCGCGTCCACGATCTTTAAGCGTGCCGCGCGAATCGCGGGCAGGAATCCACCAGCTAGCCCCATCACGAGCGCGAACACGAGCGACTTCCAGACGATCTCCGGCGTAAGCGTGAACCGGAACGCGAGTTCCGAGAACGATTGCCAGTTCATTGTCGAGATCTGCACGAGTTGCATCATTGAGGCGAGCGCCAGCCCAACCACCCAGCCGGCGAGTCCGAGGAAGAGCGCCTCCACGAGGAATGCGGCAAGGATCGAGCCACGCCGGAACCCGAGCGCGCGCAGCACGCCGATCTCCGACGTGCGGGTAGCCACCGCAGCGTACATGGTGATCATCGCACCGATCATCGCGCCGACCGAGAAGATGACCGAAAGGGTCAGTCCGAGGTAGCTGATGAAGTTCGACATAACCTGCGACTGCTCTTCATAGAAGGTCTGCTCGCGCTTTACGTCGAGCGTGAGCCGCGGGTCGGACTCGAGGCGCGGCTTCAGCGCGTCGAACCGCGACGGGTCAGCGAGACGCGCGGCGACCGACGAGAACGCTGTCCGTCGGAACGCCTGGATCATCTGCTCGCCGTCGCCCCACACCTCGGAGTCGAACGCCGATCCGCCGGCGTCGAACACGCCGACTACCGTCCAGTCGCGGCCGCCAAAGCGCAGCCGTTCGCCGATGCCCGTGCCGTTGAAGCGCTCGGCGATGCTCCTGCCTACCGCGATCTCGGCGCTGTCCGGCCGAAACATCCGCCCGGAGATCACCCGGATCTGTGGGCGAAGGGTGAGGCCCTGCAAGCCCACCCCGCGCACGGTCACGTTGGTCGGCACCCCGGTGTTGCGCTTCGGCTGCGTGATCAGCACGACCACCTCCTTCGACGCCATCCGCACCCCGCCGGGACCGATCGCGATTTCGGGCTGGCTCTCTATGATCGCCGCCTGTGCGCGGGCGACCCCGCTCTGGATCTCGGTGCCGGAGGAGCGGCGCGTGACGAGGATGTTGTTGGGCTGTCCGGTCGCCACGAGTGTTTTCTTGAGTCCGGCGTCGAGCATCATCACTGCGGTGAAGACAAAGACGACGAGCGCCATCCCACCCGCGGTAAGCGCGGTGGTAAACTTACGGGCCCAGAGGTTACGTACACTGTACGCAACGGGAATCGGCATGGATACGCCTCCGCGATCACCGGATCGCGCGTAGCCCCTCCGCAATCTTCACCGTCGCCGCCCGCCGCCCTGGCGCAATCGCCGCAACGACGCCGACTCCGAGCGCACAGAGGACCTGCAGTATAACGGTCTCGCCGCTCACCTTAAACACTGGGAACAGTGTGCCCACCTGCGCTGCGAACCAGTCGCTGACAGGGAACGTCAGCGCGATGCCGATTGCCGCTCCGATCGCGGCGATCGCGACCGATTCGCCGAGGATGAGCGCTGCGATGTAGACGGGTGAGAACCCGAGGACCTTGAGCGTCGCATACTCGGCGAGCCGCTCGCGGGCGGTCATCGCCATCGTGTTCGCCATCACCGCGAGGATGATGACGATCACGATGTAGGATACGATCTGGATCGCGACGACAAGCGCCTCGGTCTGCTTGACGAAGCCGATCTGAAACGCGCGCTCGGTTTCGGTCAGCGTCTCGGCGAGCGAGTTTTTGAACAGCGCATCGACCGCGTGGCTTACTTCAGCTACGCGGTCGGCATCTGCGACGTCGACGACATAGACGCCGACCTGATCGGCGTGGCTGCGGGAGCGCTTCTTCATCGTCTCGTTGAGATACTCCCAGTGGAAGAACATCTGCGAGGTATCGGTCTTCGCATCGACACCGTCGTAGATGGTGCGCACCGTAAACTCCCAGGTGCCGGGATAGATCGTCCCGCGCAGCGGCAGCACGTCTCCGACCTTGAGGTGGTATGTGCCGGCTATCTTGCGACCGATGATGGCGCCCTTGCGGTCGCGCAGAAAGGCGGCGAACTCCTGCGGCGCGACGAGGTA
This sequence comes from Candidatus Methylomirabilis sp. bin48, assembly GCA_031838355.1. GTDB lineage: Bacteria > Methylomirabilota > Methylomirabilia > Methylomirabilales > Methylomirabilaceae > Methylomirabilis. The sequence continues at coordinate 7,915 of JANGEZ010000169.1, forward strand.
CTCAGGGTACATGGCCAAATAGGTGCGCGGTTCGATGGCGAACTGCGGGAAGAAGTTCTTGGGGTCCTGATAGATGCCGGCGAACCACGTCGCGTGCGAAACGGCGCGTACGCCGTCGACGGCGCGGATCTGGTCGCGATAGCTGAGCGGCAGCGCGAAGACGAGCGAGATCGCGTTGCGCGTTACGAGCCGCGTCGGCGCCGCGCCCTCCGCGCCGGCGTACCACGCGCTCACGACCGTCTGCAACAGCCCGAACGACAGGATCGCCACGACCAGCCCGAGCAGTGTGAGCACAGTGCGCAGCCTATGGCGCAGCGCGTTACGGAGGACAAGCTTCAGGAACTGCACCGGGCGTTCACCTCAGCGACCGCTCGTGTACATCGACCGCCGTCGACAGCTCACCCTTGTCGAGATACATAATCGCATGGGCCTGGTCGGCGGCGCGGCGGTCGTGCGTGACCATCACGATCGTCTTGCCGAGGTCGGTGCTCAGACGGTCCATGAGCTTGAGTACCTCCTCGGCCGAGTGGCGGTCGAGGTCGCCGGTCGGCTCGTCGGCCACGATTAGCCGAGGGTCGGCAATGATCGCGCGCGCGATCGCGACACGCTGCTGTTGCCCACCGGAGAGCTCAGATGGATAGTGAGGCATACGATCCGACAGACCGACGAGCGCGAGCGCTGCCTCCACGTGCTCACGCCGCTCGCGGCGGGTGAGGCGCGTCAGCGTGAGCGGCAGTTCAACGTTCTCGAAGGCTGTCAGGACCGGTATCAGATTGTAGAACTGGAAGATGAAGCCGACCGTGCCCGCGCGCCAGTCCGCGAGCTCGGTCTCCGACAGCCGGGTGATGTCGACGCCGTCGAAGAGGATCTGTCCGGCGTCGGGCTTGTCGATACCGGCGATCAGATTGAGCAGTGTCGACTTGCCAGAGCCCGACGGGCCCATCAGGCCGAGGAAGTCGCCCGCGCGCACCTCGAGCGTGATGTCGGTCAACACCGGCACGATCTGTCCACCGCGTCGGTAGGACTTCGCGAGGTTGCGGATGTCGATCAGTGGCAGCGGAGCGGTGGCCTCATTCACCATCGATTGCCTCCCGCCGTCACTTCTTGTTCATCTTGATGCGCGTCCCGTCGGCGAGCTTGTCGAGGGGCTTGAGGACGACCTTTTCCCCCACCGGGACACCGCTCAGCTCGACGAGGTCACCGAGCGCGCGGCCGGTCTCGATCTTGGTGCGTATCGCCCTGCCATCTTTCAGGACAAAGACGACCTTCGCGCCGTCGCGCTCGACGACCGCCTGTCTCGGGACGGCGGTGACAGGCTTCCGATCGTCCGGCGCGACCTCGCGCTCGAGGAACGCGACCTTGGCGCTCATGTCGGGAAGTAGGCGCTCGTCGCGGTCCACGAATCTGACCTTTACCATCACCGTCGCCTTCGCGCGGTCGATGGTCGGAACGATGCGGTTCACCACGCCGGCAAAGCGCATGTCGGGCACGGCGTCGAGCTGAATCTCACACGGCTGGCCGACCTTGATCCGACTGAGCGAGGACTCCGCTACGTCCGCCTCGACCTCGAGCGTCGACATATCGGCTATGGTCACGACCGCGCCCTTCGTATCGACGGCGCTCGAGAACGGGGTGATATTGTCGCCGACGTTCGCGTTCTTGGTGAGCACTACCCCGTCGAACGGCGCGCGGATCAACGTCTGGTCGAACGAGACGTCCGCCGCCTTCAGGTTCGCCCGCGCGACCGCGATTGCGGCCTCACTCGACCGCACCGCCGCGTGCGCCTTATCGGCCCGCGCCACCGCGGTGTCGAGCTCCAATTCGCTGATCAACTTGTTTTGCGACAGCTCACGCCAGCGTGCCAGGTTGCGTTCGGCGTCGCGCAGTTCGACCTGCGCCTGTTCAAGGTTTGCCTCGGAGACCTTGACGTTCGCCGCCGCCTGTTCGCGCGCAGCAGCGACGTCGCGACTCTCAAGCCGCGCAATGACCTCATCCTTCCTGACGCGGCTGCCTTCCATGACGCCGAGCCATTCGAGGCGTCCCGTCGCCTTCGATGCCACCGCGGCCTTGCGCTGTGCGACGACGTAGCCGGTAGCGTTCAGTACGGTCACTGCCTGCGACGGATAAGCGGTCGTGACCGAGGCGGTCTCCACCGTCACAGGGCCGCCGAGGCCACCGGAAAATCCGAGTACTGCGAGAGCGACCAACAGGGCGAGGCCCACCGCCCAAGGCCACCGCCATCGGCGCACGCGCGGTGCGCGGGCCGCGGTCCGGTCGATGCTCAATTTCGAGAGATCGGGATTGCCCAAGATACACCTCTGGAGAAACGCGCTACGATGACGGCCCTCAGCGGCTCAGCTTAGGGTGTTTGAGAGCTCATGCAGCAGTCGACCGAGACGAGCGCAGACCGCCTTGGTCCGAAGGCCCAGTCCGACCAAGCGAGGCAGGGTAAAAGGATGTGTGATCAGATATCGCATCAATCGGGGCAGGCTTGGTTCCCCCTCTGCGTCCAGAAACTGATCGAAGTCGATTGTGAGATCTTCATAGACCGGATCGAGGACGCCACGAATAGCCAGGAAGGGGACAGAATACGCCAAGGCCGCAGACGCGATGGCTGCGCTCTCCATATCCAGGGCCACGGCACCTGACTCCGCCGCCAACTGGTGCTTCTCCTTTGGCGTCCGAACAATCCTGTCGACGGTGAGGATTGAGCCGAGAGAGTACCGACTGTCAAGTCGTCTGATGGCGGTTATGGCCGACTCCTGCAAGCCGGAATCGCACGGGAAGCTCTGCAGCCCAGAGCCGCGGCGAAGGATCGCCCGGTCTCCCACAATCAGGTCCCCTGTCTGTAACTGAGGGCCCAGCCCACCTGCGACGCCGAGCGACAAGGCGGCGGTGACAGGCGTCTCTTCAAAGAGGCGGCGGGCAGCGGCTTCGGCGTTGTCCGGCCCCACTCCCGTCTTTGCCAGCAGGAGATCGCGGCCCTCTACCCCAACCCGGACCATCGAGTTCGATCGATACACTGATCGACCGGTCGGCTGCAAGGCCGTAGCCAGAGGCTTCATCTCTGCCTGAGTCGCCACGAAGATGGCGAGCGGCGCGTCGCAGACCTTGCTAGTCCGAGCGCGTCGCGCCGTCTTCATCGTGGCCGGAGGCGACCTTCTGGAGAAGAGTACGATATAGGGAAAGGGCCCAGAGCGGAAAGTAGAGACGGTAGAGATGATACCGAAGATAAAAGACGCGGGGAAATCCCGTTCCGGTGAATTCTTGTTCCTCCCATCCGCCATCCGCGCACTGGGTCCGGAGGAGATAGTTGATGCCGCTTCTCACCGCAGGATGCTGTACGCAGCCCGCGTGTAAGAGCCCCAAGAGCGCCCAGGCGGTTTGCGAGGCGGTGCTTGGGCCCTGGCCGGCTGTTTGCGGGTCCTCGTAAGAATGGCACGATTCGCCCCAGCCACCGTCGGGGTTCTGGTGGTCGATGAGCCAGTCAGCAGCTCGCCGGACGTACGGCTGGTTCATCGGCTCTCCGATGGCTTGAAGGCCCGCCAGAACCGCCCAGGTCCCATAGATGTAATTGACTCCCCATCGACCAAACCAGCATCCCTGAGGTTCCTGCTCCCGTTTGAGGAACGCGATAGCGCGCTGAGCCGCGGGGGCTGTAGAGGTCCAACCCAGGTGGCCAAGCATCTCGATCATCCGTCCGGTCAGATCCGCCGTGGACGGATCGAGCAGGGCCTTGTGATCGGCGACAAGGAGCTCGTTCAGGAACAGCTTGTTGTTATCCTTGTCGTATGCTGCCCAGCCCCCATCACTTGACTGCATCGGCAGGACCCACTTGAGCGCCTGTTCGAGCGCTGCACCTTTCGCCGTCTCATTGGGGAGAATGGTTTTGATTAGAGCGGTCATCACCACCGCGCTGTCGTCGACATCTGGATAGAACTCGTTCTCGAACTGAAAGTACCAGCCTCCCGGCTCGGCGTCCGGAGCCTTGACCTTCCAATCCCCCACGTTCCTGGTCTGTTTCGAGAGGAGCCATTCGCATGCGCTGACCATGACAGAGTGGTCGGCGGGGAGTCCCGATGCAGCAAGCGCATTCACCGCCAGACAGGTATCCCAGATAGGGGAGAGACAGGGTTGCACGTGAAGGGTCCGATCGTCTTCCACTTCAAGCGCTTCGATCTGCTTGAAGGCCCTAGCCACCAAAGAGTGCTCGACCTCATAGCCCAGACAGCGAAGCGCGATGATCGAGTTTGCCATTGCCGGATAGATCCCGCCAAGGCCGCCTTCCCCCATTCGTCGAAGCATCCAAGCCGTAGCCCGCTCCATCGCCGCCTGGCGGAGGAATGAGATCGGACGCCACTCATACCAGTGGAGCAGCCGGTCGGCGGCCAGGAAAAGGTTTCGCTTCGAAAAGAGCCGTGAATCTCCAGGAAACCAGTCGGCATGCTTTGGCCTGGGTTCCCCGCGAAGCTCCATGAGATCAACACCGGCTGGGACCGGTGTCACCGGCTTATGGGCGAAGATAATCATCAAAGGGGTGAGCACGGTTCTGGACCAGTAGGAGATCTCATGCATATTGAAAAACGAATGCTTGGGGAGGAGGAACAGTTCGATAGGCATGGCCGGGACGTCGTGCCAGTCAAACTGGCCGAAGAGGGCGAGGGCAAACTTGGTGAAGACGTTGGCCTGAAGGAGGCCGCCCTGACTAAGGATTACCTCTTTGGCTCGTCGCATGAACGGCTCCTCACTGGAGTGGCCGCAGAGCTTGAGCGCAAAATAGGCCTTGACCGTGGTGCTCAGGTGGCTTGACCCACCATGGTAGAGGTTCCATCCGCCATCGGGCAGTTGCGTGTCGAGCAGGTAGGCCGCGGCCTTGCGCTGCTTGGTCTTGTCCACCTTGCCGAGCAGGTAGCGGAGCATGATATACTCAGAGGTAAGTGTGGAGTCGGCCTCCAACTCCGCCACCCAGAAGCCTGCAGGATCTTGCATGGCCAGGAGCCGAGACCGGGCCTGTTCGATTGCCTCGTCAAGCGGGTCCCTGTCGGTCCGAGGGTCGGTCCTCATCATCTCAATCTGCCAATCTCTTTCAGATGACACCGGCATGGCGCTTACTCCAAAAAGTTCCAGATGGCCATCCTGAGCATGTCCTTCGGGCTGTTTCGGAGCCCGCGGACGACAGAAGCCTCGAAGCCGGAGTGCATCTTGCAGTTGTAACAGCGCTGGTCCTGGCGGGACTCCCAGTAGTCCCAATCCATACTTTGCCAGAACTCCTCAAACGTCCGGAAGTATTTTTCCCCGATGAGATAGCATGGCCCCCTCCAACCTTCAGGGGTATAGGTGACAGTGCTCCACGGGGAGCAAGGGTACTCGCGCAGACCGGCCGCAAATTCGAGGAACATCGGGGTGGAGATCAGTCGATACCGCTTTGACAGTTCGAGAACCTTTTGGAACTTTTGGTGGATCTCCTCGCGAGCCAGGAAGAAATCAGACTCAGCCGAGACATAGCTATACCCAGGCGAGAGGAGCATCCCGTCCACCTGGTGCTCCCGCAGCAGGTGGCACAGCGCCTCGACCTCGTCAAGATCGGTCTCCTTGAAGATCGTCGTATTTGTCGTTACCCGATAGCCGAGCCGCTTGCCTTCCTTGATCATGTCGAGCGCCTTATCGAAGACGCCTTCCTTGTCGCAGACCTGGTCGTGAGTCCGCCTCAGCCCGTCCATGTGGATGTTAATAGTGAGCCGCTTATGCGGCGTAATCCGGCCGTAGACGTTTCGATCAAGCAGCAACCCGTTGGTACACAGGTAAATGTGCCGGTTGCGGGCAATAATCCCCTCCACCAGCTCTTTCAGTTCAGGGTAGATGGTGGGCTCCCCGCCGCAGATCGAGACGACCGGAGCGCCCGAGTCATCCGCCGCCTTCAGGCACTCCTCCGGCGTCAACCGATCCTCGATTTTCCCGGTGTGCCGCTCAACGGAGCAGCCTAGACAGGCCAGGTTGCAAGTGTACAGCGGTTCGAGCATGAGGACGAACGGATATCGCTTGCTCCCTTTGAGTCCTTGGCGGATCTGGCGCTTGAGCATATCCGTCGTGATGTGCAGCGGAAATCTCATGATGGGGCTCCACGACTGACATGTCTGCGCGCTGCTGACCACTGCCAGTAGCGTGTGAAGACCATCCAGGCGATCCCCGTGAACAGCGCAGTCCACCGCCATCTGATAGCGACAGCCGCCGCCATCAGATAGAATGCCAGAAATGCAAAAACATAGGATTGCAGGAAAACTGTTGAAACAAGGAGTTGGATTGCTTCCGCCATTCAGCCCCCTCGCAGTAATCGACTAAATGTTGTCCCGAATTCTGCGTGAACAGTTATAGTATCAGCGGTGGGTCAGCGAGTCAGGGGCGAAGTTGATACCCAGCCTTAAGGGTTCTCCGGCCATCGGAATGGATACTACCCCAAGGGTAGGGTGCATTCCAAGCCGCAGACCTACCGTATTGTGGCAATATAGGCCACTGAGACTGATCAGCCATTGGCCGTTCACGCGGGATTTTAGTTTATATCACATCCAACCTGGCGCTGGCAACCGTAAAAGAAAATGGGGACAGACACTATTATCTCACCATCTCCGCCGTCTCACTGGTGCTTCCTGGTGCCAGCCCATCGCCCGACATCTGCGACAAGCCGTCTCTCAGATAATAGTGTCTGTCCCTATTTTCCTATTTTCTATTTTCCTGAGCGAGGACGGTCCAATGACGAGAGGGAGCTATCAACTTACATGGCATCTGCAAAAGGCGCCGGTGCTCCAGGTGGGAAGGTGGGTGGGACGTACGGTTATCCAGCAGGCCTATATGACTGTACGGG
>JANGEZ010000170.1:0-2054 GCA_031838355.1 Candidatus Methylomirabilis sp. bin48
CCGTCCAGACGTACGATGGCGCGAAAGACCGGAAGAAGGGAGGTGATAGCGCCGGCAAGGAGGTCGCCAAGGGCCTCTCCGCGATCCGACAGCTCCAGGTATCCTTGGCGTAGCCGGATCAGCCTGCCATGGAGCTCTCGCCGGCATTGGGCCCGAACATGCTCGGGTGAAACCACGATGGCGGCGAACGGGTTAGAGCCCCACAATAGGCGACCGGATTCCTGGATATCGGACACCTCAAGAGGGAAGGCGCGAGCGGCGAGCCGGAGCTCACCAGCCGTGAGGAACAGGGAGGTGATTTTGAGCTTCCGCCATCGGCGAAGCAGCTTCGCCGCCTCTGCCATGTCCTCCAGCCTGACCGATTGCAAGATGACCAGCAGGTTCACATCGGATCGGCCGGAGATGAAATCGCCACGGGCAGCGCTTCCATAGAGCAAGACCGAAACGAGGTGCCGATGGTATACCCGGCCGAGGGAATCGACAACCGCCTGGAATTGTCCCGTGAGTTCTGCCCCTAAGCCGGCTGACGGGATTGTCTTGTCCACCACCCCCATCCTTTGGGCGTTGGGTTACGGCGCGCGCCTGACCTCGAACTCGAACAGCAGCAGTTGCTCGGCCGAGCCGACATAGAAGGAGCCCACCTCAAGGATGACCATTTGCGCTGCTGGATCAAGTGGCGGAAAGATGAGTAAGCCCTCTCGGTCGACCTTCGGAGGCACAACTAACAAGTTGGTTAATACCGTCTCCTCCAGCGCTCGCAGGACCTTTGCCGACTCGCCCTTTTCGGAAAAAAGACTGTACAGCTCATCGTACGAGAGTACTGCCGAGCGGCGGTTCTGCTGGTCCACCAACATTGCCTGGCCCGGATCGAAGTTGATACGATCCTGACCCACGTTCTGGATTCGGAGGATGAAGGCGAGGGGACCCTTGATCTCCTTTGGGCGCTGTTTAAACGGATTGATGAGGGCTGGTCGCCTGGCGTAGTAGGCGTCAAGGCCTTTGTCCGTCAGAGGCTCAGCGGTGACGGTCGCCCCGGCAAGGGTGGCAATGACCAGGTCACCCTGAGCCCGCAGAGTGGGCAGACGTTGCGGGCCGGGGCGAAACATTGCCTCGCCGCTTGGACCTGACGCGCAAGCGGTACAGGATATCACCATCAGGAGAGAAAAAAAACGGGCCAAAGGCCCGTTGGGGAATAAAGGTTTCACGCGCTACCGTATACTCGAACTGCTTCAGGCCACAAGCGCTTGCAGGCGGGCAATGCGCTCCTCGACGGGTGGGTGGGTGGAGAACAGCTTGAACAGCGCATTCCCCCGGATGGGGTTCACGATGAACAGGTGCGAGGTGGCAGGGTTGGCATCCATGGGCAGACGGGTGGCCCCAACCTCAAGCTTTTGCAGGGCCGAGGCCAATGCATACGGCTTGTGGGTCAGTCGGGCGCCCGTCTCGTCGGCCTGAAACTCCCGGGACCGCGAGATCGCCATCTGGATAAGCATCGCCGCGATCGGCGCCAGGATGGCCAGGAACACGAATCCTAGCGCGCCGCCCCCGCGGTTCTCGTCATCGCGGCTGCCGCCGCCGCCAAAGTACGGCATCCACATCGCCATCCGGGCCAGCATCACAATCACGCCGGCGAGCGTCGCCGCGATCGTGCTGATCAGCGTATCGCGATTGCGCACATGGGCCAGCTCATGCGACAGCACTCCCTCCAGCTCCTCCTCGTTGAGGATTCTCAGGATCCCCTGGGTGGCGGCGATGGCCGCATGTTCAGGGTCCCGCCCGGTCGCAAAGGCGTTTGGGGCCTCGGTGGGAAGGATGTAGAGGCGGGGCATCGGCATATTCGCCCTCAGTGCCAGCCCCTGGACGATCCTGTGCAACTCCGGCGCTTCAGCCTCGCTGACAGGTTGGGCCCTGTACATCGCCAGAACAATCCGGTCCGAGAACCAATAGGCCCCGAAGTTCATCAGGAAGGCCATGACGAAGGCGATACTCATCCCTTGGCTCCCGCCAAAGTAGCCTCCGATCAGGACCAGTAGGCCGGTCATCAGCCCGAGCAG
>JANGEZ010000171.1:0-2890 GCA_031838355.1 Candidatus Methylomirabilis sp. bin48
GGACTGGACATCGGCCGCTTCTCCGGACGGCGGTTGCGAGAGGTCCGACGCCGGATCGGAACGATCTACCAACAACACAATCTGATCCCTCGCCTGCACGTTATCCATAATGTGCTTGCAGGCAAACTCGGGGCCTGGCCCATCTGGCAGGCGGTGCGCTCCCTGATTCGACCGACGGAGGTCGATCTTGCCTCCCTGGCGCTCAGACAGGTCGGCATCGCTGATAAGCTGTACGACAGGACCGAGACACTGTCAGGCGGCCAGCAACAGCGGGTTGCCATTGCCCGCCTGCTGGTACAGAATCCGGAGGTGATCCTGGCCGACGAGCCGGTCTCTTCAGTGGATCCCGCACTGGCCGCCGGAATCGTCAAGCTGCTGATCGAGCTGAGCCAGACCACCCGCAAAACCCTTCTCATGAACCTCCACAGTGTTGATCTGGCGCTGGCCCATTTCCCCCGAGTGATCGGGCTGAAGGATGGGAAGATGGCGTTCGATCTGGCAGCCCCAGCGGTGACAGACGACCATCTGGCAGCGCTGTACGCCGGAAGTCAGACCGAGGCAACCGAAGAGGAGGCCCCCATCCGTGCAGAGCAACGTTCCCTCTACTCCTGTCAGCCTCACCTTACCAACTAGGCGCTTCTCCAGCTTCCAGATCGTCTGTTCCGTCCTGTTCGTCCTGACGTTCCTGGGAAGCTATAAGCTTGTCCAGGTGAAGCCACTGCTGCTCTTCGAGCCTGAGGGACGCCGGAACATCTGGAAATTCGTCACCGGCATGTTCCCGCCGGACCTGTCCTGGAACTTCCTAAGTCTGCTGGGTCGCCCGATCCTGGAAACCATTCAGATCTCCCTGATGGGAACCTTCATCGCCGTAGTCATCGGCTTCCCTATTGGCCTCCTTGCGACAAGTTCGCTCACCTTCAAGGGCATTCTACACGAACGAGAGCTGGCTGGCTCTCGCCCGCGCGCTATCCTCCACAAGGGATCGTATCTGCTGGCCAGGGCGATCCTCAGCCTGTTCCGGACCATCCCTGAATTCGTGTGGGCCTTCATGTTTGTCCGAGCCGTTGGGCTGGGACCGTTCCCCGGTGTCCTGGCAATTGCGATCTCCTACTCGGGGATGCTGGGGAAGGTCTACTCGGAGATCCTGGAGCATGTGAATCCGGGGCCTCTGGAAGCGCTCCAGGCGACTGGGGCCTCGCGGCTCACCATCCTCCTGTATGGCCTGTTACCACAGTCCTTGCCGAACCTGGTATCCTACACCCTGTATCGTTGGGAGTGCGCCATTCGGGCATCGGCGATTTTAGGTTTCGTGGGTGCGGGGGGGCTCGGCCAGCAGATTGAGATCTCGATGCGGATGTTTAATTTCAACCAGGTTACAACCCTGGTCGCGATCCTGTTCGTGATGGTGGCGGGGGTTGATGCCCTGAGCGCTAGAGTGAGAAGCGCCATCCTCGGTCGGTCGAGCGTCTGATGGCGAATACCCCTACGCGGATTGCGGAGCTCGCTTCAGCACAGGAGCGGAATTTCCTCTCTACCCGCAGTCTGATGATCCTCGCGGGCTTCCTCGTCCTCATGGCCTGGAGCTATGTGGGAACGGAGTTCTCGCTACGCGGACTGCTGGGCGGCGAGAGTGCAGTCCAGATCCTGACCTACGCCAAGAAGCTCTTTCCGCCTGATCTCTCCACGGACTTCCTGCTCAAGGCCGGCTACTGGACCATCGAGACCTTCGCCATGTCGTTTCTCGGGACGATCCTGGCGGTACTGATCGCCTTTTCCCTCGTCTTCCTCTCCAGTCGCAACCTGATGTTCACCGGGCTGCTGTTCGAGATGGAGCGGCACCGTCCGTGGGTTCGAGCGCTCCGCACCGCCCTGTACCTCAGCGCCAAGGCCGTTCTCAATCTCCTCCGGACCGTCCCTCACCTGGTCTGGGCACTGATCCTGGTCTTTGCGGTCGGCCTCGGCCCGTTCCCAGGGATGCTCGCCCTGGGGATTCACACGGGCGGAGTCTTGGGCAGGCTGTTTGGGGAGGTGATGGAGAACGTCGAGACCCAACCGATCGAGGCGCTACAGGCGACCGGAGCCGGCCGGTTACAGATCCTGTTCTACGGCATCCTCCCCCAGGTCCTGCCGGAGTTTGTCGCCTACACGTTGTACCGCTGGGAGGTGAACATCCGGGAGGCGGTCATCCTGGGCTACGTCGGGGCCGGCGGCCTCGGCCAGCAAATCCAGATCGCTATCAGCCTCTTCCTGGAACACCGCCTGCTGACCCTGATCCTCGCGATCTACCTGATCGTGACCGTCGTCGATTCCCTCAGCGCCTACCTGAGAAGCCGACTTGTCTGACCATTTTTCCTTTGCCCGCGACCGGCTATTTCTATCTCTTTCTCCTTGACAGTGGGATCAAAGCACGGTATCACGCGAACAGTAGATATTGAGGCAACGCCATGGAAAATGAACGATATACCTGCATTGCGCTAAGGAATACTCAGGATACCCTGGCCGACGATATCCGGCAGGCACTCACCGCGCCCAGGAAGTGGCTTCCCTGCAAGTACTTCTACGACCCGCCAGGGAACGCCTTGTTCGAGCAGATCTGCGAACTGCCCGAGTACTACCTGACGAGAGCGGAAACTGCCATCTTGAAGCAGCGCGCTGATCACGTCATCGAACGCTGTCCCTCGGACCTCACGCTGGTCGAACTGGGCAGCGGCAGCTCCACGAAGAGCCGATATCTGATCGAGTCATGCCTGGCTCGGCAGCAGGATCTCACCTACTATGCCGTTGACATCTCGCCAGCCGGATTGGAGAATGGAACTCGACAGCTATTGGACAACTACCCGCGCCTAAGGGTTGTGGGGGTGGCGGCCGAATTTGCCGATGGGCTTGGCTA
>JANGEZ010000172.1:0-5645 GCA_031838355.1 Candidatus Methylomirabilis sp. bin48
AAGACGATCGGCTTTATCGCGCTTGTGATCGCGTTTGCGGTGTGGCTGGGGACGGTGATCGTCCGCGCGACCAAACAGGATATCGCCGCCCTGGAACAGAGTGAGGAGGCGCAGCGACGCCACGCCAGCGAGCTCGAAACCACCGTCGAGGACCGGACGCGAGAGCTGCGTACGGTCAACGCGCAGCTCGAAGCGGCTTCCCGCCACAAGTCCGAGTTCCTGGCCCACATGTCCCACGAACTACGGACCCCGCTGAACGCGATCCTCGGCTTCTCGGATCTCCTGCGAGACCCGACCATCGGGCTGCTCAAGGAGATGCAAGCCCGGTACCTGGGCCACATTCACACAAGCGGCAAGCACCTGCTCGTCATCATCAACGACCTCCTCGACCTCGCCAAAGTCGAGGCGGGGCGGCTCGATCTGTACTCGGAGCCCTTCGCCATCGATGAAGCGCTCACGGCCGCCCTCGCCGATGTCTGGCCGATGGCCGACCAAAAGGGCCTGGCTCTCACGCTGCACGCGGAAACCGCTCCGACCACCCTCACCGCCGACCCCGTCCGATTCAAACAGATCGTCTACAACCTCCTCTCCAACGCCATCAAGTTCACCCCTGAGGGCGGCCGAGTGACGGTGACCGTCCGCACAGGGGCTGGGGGCGAGGGACTAGGGGATGGCGAGTTCGTGGAGATTTCGGTTGCGGACACCGGGATCGGGATCACGGCGGAGGATATGATCAAGCTCTTTCAGCCCTTTACCCAACTGGACCCCGCCCTCGCCAAGCAGCACCATGGGACCGGCCTCGGTCTCGCCCTCACGAAGCAGCTCGTCGAGCTACACGGTGGGCAGATCTGGGCCGCTTCCGAGGGCGCAGGCCACGGGAGCACCTTCACGGTGTGTCTCCCGCTGGGCGAGGGGCTGGAGCGTGCGGCGGCTCGTCTTTAGTCACCCTGCTGAGGAAACGGTTGAGGATCTCCAGGTAGGCCTGACCGCCAACCAGGTAGAGGTCGTTATGGTGGGCGCCCTTGATGCTGTAGAACTCCTTCGGCTCTCTCGCGGCTTCAAAGAGGCGTCGGCCTTGCTGGAACGGAACGATCTCGTCGTTCTCACCATGGACGATCAGAAGAGGGGCACCGACCTGCTCGATCTTCGAGAGGGTGTCGTACCTGGTCTGAAGGAACGAACCGATCGGGAGGAACGGGAAGCTCGCCTTCGCCATCTCCGGGATGGACAGGAAGGGCGACTCCAGGATCAGGGCGGCGCAGCCATGTCGGGTCGCCATCTCTACCGCCACGGCGCTCCCGAGCGATTCGCCAAGGAAGACGATCTTGGTTGGATCTACGTCCCCTCGGCCACGCAGATATCGGATTGCCGAATCACCATCTCGATAGGTTCCCTCTTCTGACGCCCGACCTTCGCTCCGGCCATATTCGCGGTAGTCGAAGATGAAAATATTGGTTCCCAGCAGGTCATGGCGGAGCTTGATGTTGTCCAGCCGGTGGCTGATATTGCCGCCGTTGCCGTGGAACCAGAGAATTGTGAGAGGCGATCCGGTCCCGGGAATCCACCAGCCATTGAGGCTCAATCCGTCTGTTGTCTTAAAGTAGATCTCCTCATAGGCCAAGCCCCGGTCACGCGGGGTTTCTTCAACCCGCTTGCCAGGGAAGAAGACGAACCGGTTTTCCATCGCCTCCACGCACCCTCCGGCGAGGAACAGGCTCAGCAGTACAACCGAAGCCGATCGCTTGGTCGCGAACCCCGGGCGTGACCAGGCCTTTCCCCAGAAAAAAGCGTACAGCACTCAGCGATCCGCTTCGGACAAACCCCCCTGGCCCCCCTTTCGCAAAGGGGGGGTACTTAGCCTCCCCCTTTCGCAAAGGGGGATTGAGGGGGTTTTCGTAAACCGTGGTGCGGCCGTGCCGCATGGGGTATTCTTCAAAATTTGGTTGTAACGGCGACCAGTGTCAGTAGGGTGAAGACAACGAGACTTGCAAAGAGCCCCATGGCCTGCCCCGCCCGGCCGCTCACATTGAAGGCCTTAATCTGGCGTGAGGCGAGCAGCTCAACCACGATCAGGCCGAGGACTAATGCGATCTTGGCCCTGAACCAGGGCAGGTGGAAGTTGACCTGGGCGGCATGGATCAGGAACCCTCCGGCCAGCAGAGTAATCACGGAGCCGGGGATCTCCATCATGCGATGAATCCCTTGCTGGAGCTGGCGGAATTGAGATCGCACACTTTCGTTGGCGCCGGACTGAGCCGAGTTGAGGAGGACCAGCCTGGCCGCCATACCGCCGATCCAAAAGATAATCCCTACGAGATGGAGGGTAACCGCAATCTGGAGTCCAAGCATAGTCATCCCCTTTCAAGCGCTTCGTTGCACTGCCTCGCCTGTCATTGTGTAGCAGGGGTGGGCTTGAAACTCGCCCCTGCTACTGCGTTAATTGCGATGGTTCGTGTAGCATTTATGGTCTCACAGGATAAGCCTCCAGGATCATCCGTGTCAACTCCAATTTAGTCAGTTACACCTCACAAGGAAGCGGTCAGCTTTCAGCGATCAGCACCGAGCGGAAGAGGCTGAAGGTCGATAGACTGAAGGTGTTAAGAATTCTTCAGCCTTCAGCCTGAACACCTGTTTTGAGCGCTGAGAGCTAGACCGCTTTTTCCCTGGTACATTCGCCTTGACCCTGTCCCGCAGGCCTGCCTATACTAGCTGTAACTGACGGGGTTTAAGGATGAAGGGATTCCAGGCCATCGCGAAGGGTCGTTTTGCAATACTGCGAAACCGGCGGGCGAATGTCGTTGCCCCTGCCGGCGACGCACCTCTTTCTTCCGTCGAGTTCTCAGCACTGACCGGCGCCCTGCAGTCCGTGCTTCAAGGGAACCATGTGGCCTCCGATCTGATTCCAGCCCTCAGAGGGTTCATCGCCGATGAGCAGGCCAGGATTCTTCAGATCCATCGAAACGGGGGAACCGGGCAGGCGGTGGTTCGATCCATCACCATACTCACGGATGTGGTGGTAACTGCACTCTTTCAACTGGCGGAGGCGGCCTGCGATCCCGGTCTCCGGCGGGGCAGTGACGGGTGTGCGCTGATTGCGCTGGGCGGCTATGGCCGTCGGGAGATGAATCCGGCCTCCGACGTGGACCTCATGTTTGTCTACCCCCGCAGGGCCGATGCCTACCTGAATACGATTCTCCATCCGGTTTTGAACACCCTCTGGGATACCGGGTTCGTTGTGGGGCATTGCTGCCGCTCCATCGATGACTGCGTGCGAATGGCTCGGACGGATCTGACCTCTAGCACTGCCATGATGGAGGCTCGATACCTTGCCGGTAAGCCGGAGATCTATCAGGCGTTCAGCGCCAAGTTGGAGCGATCGGTCTTCTACAAGCAGGCTGCCACCTTCGTCAAGCGAAAGCTTCAGGAAACGCGTGAACGCCACTACCGGTACGGCGCGTCCATCTACGTGCAAGAGCCGCACATCAAGGAAGGTCTCGGGGGTCTGAGAGATCTTCACACGGCCATCTGGATTGCCCGGATCACCCAGCGCGTGGGTACGCCGTCCGAATTGGCGCAGAGAGGGCTTCTCGGTCAGGAAGAGAGAGAACGATGGGACCTTGCCTTGGATTTCATACTCCGCCTGCGCAATGAACTCCATTATCTCTATCGAGGCAAGAACGATGTGCTCTCGCTGTCTATGCAGGAACAGGTGGCGGCCAACCTGGGGTTCCTGGGCACGGCCGGCTCTTACGGCGTTGAACAGTTTATGCAGCGGTATTATCTGGCTGCAAAGGATATCTCGCAGTTGTCGGAGCAATTGATCTTGCGCTGCACGCAAGGGAGGTCGCAGATAGAGATGGTGATGCGGAAGCTGAAGGCTCGCGATATCGGCGACGATCTGACGGAGATCGATCGCTGCATCCATGTCACGCCGAAGAATCGGGGCCTGTTTCGGGAGGACCCTGTCCGGTTGCTGAAGGTCTTCTGGTATGCGCAGCAAATGGGATACACGCTGAGCCAGGAGATTAAGGACTACATCAGAGCCGATACGCATCTCATTGATGATGGGGTGAGGCGATCGAGCCGGGCCCTGGGCTTCTTGTTGGCCATCCTTCGAGAACCGAAGGGGGTGGCCGCGACGCTTCGGAGCATGCATGAACTTGGAGTGCTCGGAACCTACATCCCGGAGTTCGCCAAACTCACCCGTCTGGTCCAGTTCGATTTCTACCACAGGTACACGGTGGATGAGCACACCTTCCTGGCCGTTGAAACCCTCGAACACCTGGATGAGATCTCAAGATTTTACGGCGAAGAGTTTCGTTCGATCGCATCCGATGCGAAGAGATTGGAAATCCTTCGGTTGGCGCTCTTGCTCCATGACATCGGCAAAGGGGAAGGACCCGACCACGTGCACAAGGGAACGTCCTTGGTCGATGCGAGCCTGGCGCGGATGGGCATCCCGGAGCCGGATGCTGAAGCCGTCCGCTTCTTAGTGGCGCGCCATCTGGAGATGTCGCATATCGCCCAGCGTTTGGACCTCGACGATGAGGCCACCGTGATCGACTTTGCTAAAAAGGTGCAGACGCTGGATCGGCTGAAGATGCTGTACCTGCTCACCTACGCCGACATCAAGGCGGTTGGGCCCGGTGTCTGGACCGAATGGAAAGGGACGTTGCTGTGGGAGCTTTACATCAAGACCCATACCATCCTCATTAGGGGCATCCCGGAGGGCGAGGATGATCTTGCTCGCGCCGAACGAGTCAAATCTCAGCTTACCCAGGAACTGTCACCGGAGTTCGGCGTGGAGGCGGTCAAGCGGTATCTGGAGGAGGCGCCTACGCGGTACCTGCTTACGACCTTGCTCCACAAGGTCGCCTCGCACATGCGCTTGATCCAGCGTGTGCAACGGGGTGAAGAGGCGGCCAGCCAATGGGCGGCATTCCCGTTGGCCGGCTACTCCGAGTTTACCCTCTGTGCCTATGGCCGCCATGGGCGGTTCGCTCACGTTGTGGGGATACTCACCGCAAACGGGATGAACATTCTGAGTGCCCAGATTTTCACCCTGACAAGCGGGATGGTGATCCGGCACTTCAGGGTCGACAACGGGGGCGGCGCGGCCATTGAGGACGCGACCGTCTGGGATCGGGTCGTGGCGGATCTGCAGGATGTTCTCGCGGGCGGGGTGGCTGTCCGTGAGCTGATCAAGAGCCGCAGGAAAGCAGTCCTGGTCCAGCCGATCCACAAGGGCGCCTTGCCCCCAACAAAAGTGGAGTTTGACAACGTGGTCTCGGAGGCTTACACCGTTCTGGATGTCCGGACACGGGACAGGCTGGGACTCCTGTATCTCATCTCCAGCACGCTTTCGGAACTCGGCGTGGATCTGCGCTCCGCCAAGATCACGACCGAGGCCGAGCAGGTTGTGGACGTCTTTTATGTTACAAATAAGGACGGAAGCAAGCTGACGGATGAGGGGCGGAGAGAGCAGATCAGACTCGCGCTGGAGCGTACGCTGTCGGAGGGGCTCGATTAAAGTAAAGGCAGCCGTGACTACTCAGGTAGATAGGCTGAAGGCTGAAGGCTTTTAGGGGTAAGTCATGCGTGATCAAAGAAAACTCAGAAAAGGTCTTGAATGGCTCGATTCGTGC
>JANGEZ010000173.1:0-2357 GCA_031838355.1 Candidatus Methylomirabilis sp. bin48
ACCTCTTTCGTACGCTTCCAGAGATGGACCGGCAACGGATCGATCGAAAAACCCGATCTCCGTGTAAGTCGGCCCTTTAGACGGAAAAAGCCGGCAACCATCGGGTGTTGCTTCTCGATCAGCGCAGCGTTCTTGTACCACACGTACACATTAAAGAGATTCCAATACTGCTGAGGGGCGTGGCTCCATCGGGAGAGGACCCGTGCAAGGTTCTCTTTGCTATAAAACGACTTCCAGGCTGCTTCATACGCGGCAGTCCACTCCTCGGTAGTCATGTAGGGGTGTGTGGTCGTGGCGTGGAACGAATCGCGCTTGTTGAGATCGGGGTCCATCCACTCGCCGTGTTCCTGCATTTCTTTGTGGTCCTGAGATCCCGGCATCGGGGTCAGCATAAAGAAGGAGGCCTGATCCGCCTGGATCTCATCTATGAGATACTGGATGTCAAGGGCTACCTGCGCCTTCGTGTCGAAGGGCATGCCGATGATGTAGGCTACGTGGACAGCGATGCCAGCATCGTGCCACTCGCGGATGATCGCCTGATACTCCTCTACCTTGTTCTGTCCCTTACCCTGAACCTTGAGATTCTGAGGGTTGACGCTCTCCATACCGACGAACACCTGGGTACAGCCGGCCTCGGCTGCGAGGCGCACGAACTCTTGCGGCTTACGGGCCAGGTCCACCTGCATCATGAAGGTGATCTTGATCCCTTCCTCTCGCAGCCGGATGATCGCCTCAAAGGTCTCGCGCCACCACTTCTTCCGGGAAAAGTTGTCGTCGGTGAAGAAGTAGAAGTTGATGTTGCGTTCAGAGAAATTTCTCCGGATAAGCTCCGTAATGGCTGCTGGAGAGCGTTCCCGCATCATTCGGCCCTGCACGTTGATGATCGTACAGAAGCTGCACGAAAATGGGCAGCCTCGAGATGTTTCAACAGTCCCGAAGTTGGGCCTGGCAAAGTGCTTCATTGTTTTAGGGCTAACGACAGGTAGGGGGGCATCTTCGATGTCCACCAGGCTCTTGAGGTCCTGAGCAAAGGAGTAGAGGGGTTTCAATTGTCCGTTGAGGAGATCGGCCAGCATCCCCTCCCAATGGCCTTCGACCTCGCCGGATACGACTACGATTGATTCTTGATAGAGCGCCTGGATGTCCGGCCCTTGATCGCCGAGCATATTGATGGTTCCACTCGTGTGGAATCCGCCAATCATGACGTCAATCCCGTGCTCACGGAACTGCTTCCCCAGAGCGAGCGCCCTCGGGAACTGGGGGGTCTGGACCCCAACCAGACACACCACCAGCTTTGTGGAAGGATAGCGATTCCATGTGACTATCTGCTCCACTGGCACCTTTTCCGCCACCTCATCAAAGGTATCGACTTGGATGGCGATGTCGCCAAGGGCGCGGCGGCGCTCAATGTCTTCGGTTAAGCCCCGGAGTACGCTGAGGGTATTACTGGGCAGCACGCCTTTCCAAAAGCGGATTACGTACCCGTCATCATCGTATTGTGAGGGTTTGATAAGGACGATCCGAAGAGTCCTGTACTTATTCGCTTGAGGGAGGAGAAGAGGCTGTTGCGACTCAGCGCGCTGGTGCATGGGTTCCTTAATGGCGAGTACTGCACTCCGACCAGAGGTTGTCATCTCTGCTCCTTACATTCTCCAGCGCCGTTCTCCCGAGAACATGGCAATCACATTAAGAACCGACGCTGGTAACTACCGTATAACAAACCCCCCAACCTGTCAACGGAGAAAATAAAACCCAAAGCAGGTGACGCTAGGAGATAACCAGGACGCCGGCGCCACTGAACCGGCTTTGCTTAAGGAGTTGGAGAGCGTGATTGGCCTCTTCGAAGGGGAAGACGCGGACTTCGGTCCGGATCGGGATATCCACTGCCAGGCGCAGGAGGTCGCGCACATCCTGTCGGGTGCTGTTGGCCACACTCCGGACAGTCCGCTCCTGGTATAGCAGGGCGTAGTCAAGCTCCGGAATCGGGCTCATCGTGATGCCGGCAAGCGCGATCGTGCCCCCTTTCCTGAGGATCCGGAGCGCCTGCTGCACCAGCCGCCCGACAGGCGCAAAGATGACCGCACTATCGAGTAGTAGCCCAGGCGGCTCATCCTCGACCCGTCCCGCCCAGTGGGCGCCTAGCTGCCGGGCCAGGGCACAGTGCGCCTCGCTCCTGGTAAAGACATAGACCTCGCATCCCCAGTGAACCGCAACCTGGATCGTGATGTGAGCCGAGCCGCCGAACCCATACAGGCCCAGGCGCTCGCCGGGCCTGACCTCGCTCAGCCGCAAGGCTCGGAAGCCGATGACTCCTGCGCAGAGTAAGGGGGCCAAGTGGGCGGTCGAGATGCCGGTCG
>JANGEZ010000174.1:0-2910 GCA_031838355.1 Candidatus Methylomirabilis sp. bin48
GCGTTGCTGTGTCAATGCGACGATTATAATCCACCCTCACTTTCTTATTGTGAAAAACCTCAGAACTTCTTAGGCGTTTAGGCTGAAGGCTCTACATAATTAAGCCATTCAAGACCCTTAGAGAAGACTCCTCATTAGGCAGGAAGCCCACACGCCTCGACGCATTGCGACCTCATCGCTTATCCCTAAAAGCCTTCAGCCTTCAGTCTATCTACCTGTATTAGATGGCGGGGTAGACAGGCCCATTCATAGCCTCGAGCACTCGCTATTATCCACGACGTAATGACAACTTTCAATATGTATCCATCCGCCACGAGGTGGGAG
Organism: Candidatus Methylomirabilis sp. bin48; assembly: GCA_031838355.1. GTDB lineage: Bacteria > Methylomirabilota > Methylomirabilia > Methylomirabilales > Methylomirabilaceae > Methylomirabilis. The sequence continues at coordinate 325 of JANGEZ010000174.1, forward strand.
GAGCTTTCTCGGAAGATAGCGTTCAGCCGTCAGCCTCAGATAAAGCAGGGGAGTGTATCAGAAGGCCGGAAAATCCCCCCTTGCCTTCTTTAGTTCCAGGATGTAATCTTTCCAACAAGTAGATTCCTTTCTATCTTGACGAGATGAAGGCGGCCGAGAGGCGCTGCTCTGCCGCATCGCGAGACAAGCGGTCTTACAGGTAAATGACGGATGCAGAAAGAGCAGCATGATCGAGAAACCGGCCGACCCAGGCTGCGAGTCATTGTTCTTGCGGCGGGCACAGGCTCGCGACTCCGCCCCCATACCGAGAATCTTCCCAAAGCGATGATCCCGCTGCCGGATGGTCAGTCGCTGTTGGGCCATACGCTCTCCGTACTGGGTAAGGACCCCCGGGTCGGCGACATCATTATCGTTGGCGGTTACGAGTACGACGTCTTGCGCCGCTACGTCGAGACCCAGTGGAACGGTCGGTGCCGGCCGGTTTTCAACCCGGACTACGCGGCAAAGGGCCCGGTTTATTCGGTGCTGCGCGGCCTCGAACAATGTCCCGCAGGGTGCTTTGTCGCGATCATGAATGGCGATACGTGGTTCAGCGAGCCGGCCCTGCGTCTAGTCACCCGTATGGCCGGCGACACGGTTGGATCGACGTTGTTGTTCGGTTTGCGAACGACCGAGCTCGCAGCGGACGACATAAGAATCCTCGCCGATAACGGCCGGATCCAGCGCGTTGGCAAGGAGATCGACAGGGCGCAGATGATCTCCGCCGGATGCTGCCTTCTGCCGCCGCGCGCTGCCGCGCGGTTACGCGCGATCCTCACCTCCATCGAGGCCGGGCGCCACCCGGAGGTCAAGACCTGGCACGAGGCTCTCAATCATCTTCTGGAAGCGGGTGAACCGATCGAGTTCAGCTCTTTGCCGCGGAACGAATGGCAGGAGATCGACGATGCGAGCGATCTGATGAAGCTGGCTCGTCGGATGGGCGTGCGCCGCAAGGCGGGGGGAGACGTAAACCGGTCAGAACCCGCCTCTCTTACGGATCTCGGCGAAGAGGCGCTCGCATGAGCGACCATCTCGATATTCATAGAAGTCCTGCCTCACTGTCTCGCGGGAGTTGCGCCAGGCATCCTCTCCCTCGACGACGATCTCGCGGAGCGCTTGCTGTACCTCCGCCTGCGTCAGGCACTTCGGGCCAGGCGTAATCGCATTGTAGTCGTGCTGAATGCCTCGCCTCCGGAGATAGTGCTCCAGGTCGTAGGGGAAGAAGATGATGGGCCGATCGAGGAGGAGGTAGTCCATATAGATGGACGAGTAATCGGTGATCATGCAGTCGGCGTAACCCATGACCGGATAAACATCCGCGTTTTTGTCCATGACGACGAGCGCCTCACGCTCCTGTACCGCGATTTCGTCCTTGGGATGTGCCTTCCAGACGATCAGGAGACCGTGGCGAAGGGCAAAGTTGTTGAACTCGTCGAGGTTGAGCGCGTGCGCAGGCTGAATCTCGGCGGGAGGGCGGTAGGTCGGGCTGTACAGGACCACGCGCTTGCCGGAGGCGGCCGCAGAGCGGATCTTCTCGGTGGTCGCACCGTCGCAGCCGACGAGGTTGAAACCTACGTCAGTGCCAAAAAAGATATCGTTGCGGGGCTGGCCGTTGAGCACGGCCTCTTTCATCCGGAAAGAAGCGCTGCGGCGCTTGCGCTGCAGCCGTGAAGCGAAGAAGACCACATCATAGGTCGGGTAGATGTTACACCAGTAGAGAAGCCAGTGAAAGGGGCCCAGCCCGCGCAGCATGGCAGCGATCTTCTTGTTCGTCATAGAAACCCGCTTCATGCCGTTGCCGTGCCAGATCTGGAAAGAGGTGGCGTGCAGAGCCAATAACGACTTGAGCCAATGCCACCAGTCGGCGCTCTCTACCACCACGGAACTGGCCCGCAGCAGCTTGACGACGGATTGGGGGCTGGGGTGGAGCAGAACCGGCAACCCGTGCTCGGAAAGCAGCCGCACCGTAGCGCGCCGATGCGTGAGCAAGTAGAATTCGCAGTCCTGAGCATGGCGTGCGGCGAGGTAGAGGTGGAAGTATTTCAGGTTCCCGTTGAGTGTGCCGCCGAATCTCGGGATTAGTAAGATCAAGTCCTTCTTCTTCGGGACCAGACGGGCCAGAGCGCGTAGCAGGGCGATACAAGGGGACAACAGGAGGAGCAGCAGCACAATCCCTACCGAAGAGGCGACGCCCATAAGTCGATTCTTACGCGACACTGTCGCTTTGCCGGTTGCGCCGCCGCTTGATGCCGTCTCGCTCGTCGTCATTGTGCGCTGAGAGTTCGGTTTGCCTGTCACAGGTGTCTAAGTATAGCTTAGAAACATGCCCTACGCCAGCATAAAGGGACCCCCTTCAAAACAGACAGGGTGGTCGGTGTGCGAGTTGCGGGGTTCTGACCTAGCTCTCCTGCACCGTGGGGAGTTGCTGTGCCAATACAACGTTTATGATCCACCCTCACTTTCTTGTTGTGCAAAACCTCAGGTCTTGTATATAATGCGAAGTCATTAGTTAGATGGTGGGGTAGGCGGGTCCATTCATGGCTTTGA
>JANGEZ010000175.1:0-3969 GCA_031838355.1 Candidatus Methylomirabilis sp. bin48
CGCGGTACCGCCAGGATAAATCACAGCAGGGCAGCATCACCCCGATAAGCATAACATATCAACGCGATGGATGCTACGGGATCACACCTGTTACGAGACACCAGAACGGTATGGACCAGCGGTCTTCGTCGATGTCTCCCCTGGTTTATACCCGACGTCACTACTTAGGTAGATAGACTGTAGGCTTTTAGACTGTAGGAACGCGCCATACGAGACCATACCAAGCTCAGAGCGTTTGAACTGGCCGACGAAGTGCGCCTTGATTCGGTCCGCGCGCAACGACTAACAGCCTTCAGCCTACAGCCTAAACACCTGAGTAGTTACCATCCGACAACCTCGTCTATCGCACCCCGGCCAACTCTTGCAGGCGCCGCCAGTTGGCAAGTCGCTCGGCTTGGGCGTAGCGCAGGGTTTCAGACGGGCGGCCCTCCGGATCGAACTGTTTCGCGAACCGTCCCTCTGTCCTGGCGAACGCAAGAAAGTCGATGACCTCTCCTGTATGAGACACCCTGTACCAGTCTTCGCCCACCGACGGGTTACCCGCCAGGCTGAGTCGCTCTTTGATCCTCTCCCCCTTTCGTGGATCGTACATAAAGAGGGGGAAGGCCCGAGAATCGACCGCCAGCTTCGCCTGATGCGAGGACCGGTCGTCCGCCACGCCGTGTTCGGGCTGGCAGGTGGTGTAGACACTGATCACGGCCGGACCAGGGTACTCATTGGCCGCCATGATGGCCCGATAAAAATGGTTGATGTGGGCCGCCGTAGTCTGCGCGACAAAGGTATCCGGGTGCATCATAGCGATGAGCGCCAGCTCTTTCCGCCGCTCCTGCTTGCCGGGCACCGCCTTACCAAAGCTGGCCATCTTTGCATCCTGCCCGGTAAAGGTCGCCGAGGAGGCCTGGCCACCGGTGTTGGAGTAGACTTGCGTATCCAGGATCAGCACGTTGATATCCATCCCGACTGCCAGCATCCGCGACAGCGACTGGAAGCCGATGTCGTACATCGCCCCGTCCCCCCCGATGACCCAGAGCTTCTTCTCTTGCCATCCGCGCTGATCCCACTTGGCGCGGACCCCCATCGCCATGGCCGGCGCGTTCTCGAACAGGGAGTTGGTCCAGGGAACCAGGAACGGGTTGTACGGATAGGTCGAGCCGTATACCGTGTTGCACCCTGTCGCCGCCACGATCCCGACCGCCTCCGCGCCATGGACGAATCCGGTCGCGGCCAGCATCATCCGGATCGCCGTCGCCTCACCACACCCCATGCACGAGCCGGCGCCGCCGACGTAGAGGAGCGCCGCCTCCTCGTAGAGCATCATGTCCGCCAGCGCCCGCTCGTTGATATACTTGCGTGGGGTCGGGCCGACCTGTCGAAAGAAGTTAAAATAGCTTCGATAACGGGGGAGCGTCTTCTCGTCCTTCTTCACCATCGTGAGGGCATGATAGCCGAGGGCATCGCAGACCTCAACGCACTCGGCGCATCCCTTGCACTTGGTCGGATCGACGAAGATGCCAAAAAGGGCCCCCTCCTCGCCCTTCTTCTGGTAGACATCACCATACTTTTTCGTCTCGGCCCACTGGGCCCGGATCCCCTCGCGCTCCTGATCCTCGGTGATGGCGTTCAGCTCGGCCTCCAGGTGCGACCTCGGGATCGCCTTGCCCAGAATGGCGGTGTCGGGACACTCCGTTACACAGGCCATGCAGCCGACACACCGCTCTCGATCGAACCGGGGAATCTCCTGAGCAATGTAACTGAAGTCGCGCAGGGCGGCGGTCCCTGGTGGGATCAAGCTGCGGGCCACCCCGACATCGGCCGGCAGGCTCTGCTCACCTGTCCCGGCCGCATACGCCCCGATAATCCGCTCGTTGAAGTCGCCCACATACTGCTCAATGTCGAGTTCCAGGAGCCCGGTCGGCGGCAAGGAGCTTTCGTGGGTCTCCTTCTCAAGCCCGCGAGCCTTGGTTCCGTGGACCTGTTCGACGTGCTCCTCACCCAGAGGGTTGTGTGCCGGCTCTTGATCTGCCATGGCTAAACCTTTCCTTCGTACAGTAGGTCGGGTTAGGCCGTCAAGGCCGTAACCCGACGGCTCACAGGAGGATGTCGGGTTACGCTTCGCTAACCCGACCTACACAGACGAACGACTCAGAACGAGAACCCTATGCGACCAGCTCCGCCCCTGCCATCATCTCTGCCGGGAGCTCGAAGACCTCGGTATAGCCTCGCCTCACCGCCACCAGGTTATCCCGAACCACCTGCTCACCCCGCCTGCCAAAGTACTTGCGCAGCGACCGCTCTACCGCCGAGAAGACCTGCTCCTCGGTCAGACGCTGCTCGCGGAGAAACGGCGTGCAGCGAAGGAAAATCCCCAGCAGGACAATCCCCTGCATTCGTTGCTCCAGGTCAGGAGAGCTGGCGGCTTCGCGCGCGATCTTCACGGTGTCCAGGGCGAGGACCCGGATGCGCCGCTCCAGGATGATCCCCTTCGCATAGTCAGGGATTCGCGCCCAGACCTCCTCAGGCGCCGTCTTGTCGGTCTGGATGAAGACCATGCCCCCTGCCGCTAAGCCGGCCAGCGGATTACCAAGATTGAAGGCGTTGATGTCATTGAGCGGCACGAAATCGACCTGCGTAAGCTCGCAATGGGTGCGAATCCGCTCTTTGGCTACGGTCAGATAGTAAGAGGTGGGCAGCCCCTTTTTCTCGGAGCCATACTTTGGGTAGGCCTGGACCTTCAAGCCGAAGAGATCGCCGACGATCGTGGCGATCACCTTGTTGGTCGTCACCGATCCGAATCCACCGACCGAATGGCCGCGCATCGAGAAGGTGCCGGCTGGCTGGACGTCCGGATCTTCGGAAGGGAGGAGCGCCAAGGCGTGCTTGATCCCCAGGACGAAATAGCGAAGCCCACCATCGTTGCGCCGCATATTCTCTATAGCGGCCACGAGGTCCCCGGGACGGATGTCCCTGCTCCCAAGGCCGGCAGACCCCGAATAGATGACCGGGATGCGGTCGATCGCCGGGTACCCTGGCGCGCCTGTCAGCGCATCGGCGAATGCCGCCTTGATCTCGGCAGTAAGCGGATTCGATTGGGCCAAGGGGTTGTCCATTCGCTCAATCACCGCCATGGCCTTCAGGTGCTTCGTCGCCTCGACGATCTGCGGGCCTGGAAAGGGGCGAAAGCAGGTCACGTGGAGGGCGCCGGCCCGAACTGCGTGACGAGTCCGGAGATCATCGACGGTGGCCATGGCGGTCTCGACCATCCCACCCATCCCCACGATGGCGTAGTCGGCATCCTCCAGCCGGTACGCCTCCACCAGGCCATACCGGCGGCCTGTCAGGGAGTAAAACTGCTCCATCACCCGCTCGACAATCGCCGGAAGACGATCGTAGAAGAACCGCTGGGCGATCTTTCCCTTCATGTAGCTGTCCTGATTCTGTACGACCCCGATCATGATCGGCTGCGAAGGGTTCATGAGGTTACGTAGGCGTGTGCCGGCATGCGGGTCCCCGATGAACTCCTTCATCAGCTCCGGTTCCGGAAGCAGGAGATTCTCAATCGTGTGAGTAGTGAGGAAGCCGTCCTGCACAGTCATGAAAGGGGTCTCCCCCTCCTCGGCGGCGCGGCGGGCGATGAGCGCCAGATCGGCCACATCCTGAGCGTTCTTTGCAAAGAGGATGCCCCAGCCCACATCCGCCACGGCCATCACGTCATCGTGACCCGCGTGGACGTTCAGAGCCTGAGAGGTGAGGGCGCGGGCGCCGATGTGGAAGACCGCCGGGAGCCGCTTCCCTGAGATGGTGTAGAGAACCTCCTTCATCAGGACCAGCCCCTGACCAGAGGTAAAGTTCGAGACTCGCCCACCGGCCAGGGCAAAACCCTCGCACGAGGAAGCAGAGCTGTGCTCTGACTCGGGCTCGAGGAAGAAGAGCGGCTCGCCCCAGAGGTTGCGTGTACCGTTCGCGACCTCC
>JANGEZ010000176.1:0-1751 GCA_031838355.1 Candidatus Methylomirabilis sp. bin48
GATCGAAGGCGAGAGGCGGCAGGACGCGACCCGTGGAGCGAATTGTTCGCCGCGAGTCTTTGCTCCTCTCCCCCACCCTTCATATCTGACCGCTTCGTATGCCTCTACGGACTAGCGCATTGAAGGTGGGAGAGTTTGCAATATCCTTTTTGTAGGTGAGCGGATCGCTCTGAAATCGTTTCTGGATGTAGCTGTTCACTCGATCCTTTAACTCGTATGGCAACGGTCTATCATCACCTGTAGTCTCAGACGTGTCAGCCGGATCGCCGTACATCGGGTGAAGCTTCCTTAGTGCTGCTGCCGCTTGCCCTGGTGTGTGACCCTCCCCTGACCCTTTTAGACAAATTGTATACCGCTGGAGCCCGTCAACCTTTTCCATGAGCACTCGCTCAATGGCAGGGAGATTCCACCACCACCGTATATCTGCATCAGTCACACCTTCCTGTCTCTTCCTGGCAAGTTGTTCTTTAATGAGCGGATCTGTCGATTCTCGTTGAAGCAACTGATCTCCGGAATCTTGAGCCATGCCATCTGCTTTCGAGCGTTTCAACTCCTCTTTCGCGTCATGGATCATGTCTCGAGCGGTGCGTAGTGCCTCACTGGCCGGTATGCCCATCATCGACTCAAACATCCGAGCATGCGTTGCCTCAAGCTGCCGTTCGTAATCTGACTGCTTTAAAAACAGACCGGATAGGAAGCCCATGGGTAACCCTCCCTACGATTTTTACAAACCACAACGTAACTACTCAGGTAGATAGACTGTAGGCTGTTAGACTGTAGGAACGCGCACGGACGAGCCAGGCGTGTTCTGAATGCGACGCGAAAATGATGGAGACCGAAAAGGTTCTGGGCGCCTTGATTCGGTCCATGCGCAACGACTAACAGCCTTCAGCCTACAGCCTAAACACCTGAGTAGTTTCAGTTCTGGCAGAAAACCCTCGGCAGGCGAGGGGAGAGGACCGTGAGGATCTCGTACGGAATGGTTCCCAGTCGTTCTGACCAGTCCGCGACCGAGATACGCTCATCCCCGTCCTGCCCAAGCAGCGTGGTGATGTCTCCCTCGAACGTCTCCGGCACGTCGGTAACATCGATCAGGCATTGGTCCATCGTGATTGTTCCCACCTGCCGAGCCCGCCGACCGCGAACCAGGAAGTCGATCCTGTTTGAGAGGGCGCGCGGGATACCATCGCCATAACCGATAGACACGGTGGCCAGTCGCGTCGGGCGCCCCGTTCGAAAGGTATGACCGTAACTGACCCCGGTCCCTGATGGAACCGTCTTGATGAAGATGATCCTTGCTTTGACAGAGAGGGCGGGGTGAAGGGCCACAACTTCCTGGAGGTGAGAGGCTGGGTACAGGCCATACTGAGCCAACCCGATCCGAACCAGATCAAAGTGAGTCTCGGGGAGCGCTAAGGTAGCGGCTGAATTGGCCAGGTGCACCAATGGGGGCCTGGCCCCCTGTGCCTCCAGTGCTTCTACCAGCTTGGCAAACCGCTCGAATTGCTGGGCGGTCGTGACGGGATCTGCTGCATCCGCCGTGGCCAGATGGCTGTAGACACTGGAGACAGTGACATTGGGCAAGAGTCTGAGGGCGTTGAGGAGATCCTGAGCCTCCTGCCAGGCGACTCCCAGGCGGGACATGCCGGTATCGACCTTCAGGTGAATCTGGATCGGCCCCAGACCCGCCTCGGAGAACCGACGGGCCTGGTCGAGGCTACAGACGGTCGGCTGCATCCGATACTCGGCAA
>JANGEZ010000177.1:0-2641 GCA_031838355.1 Candidatus Methylomirabilis sp. bin48
CAAGCCGCGGGGTATCGTCTTCTGTTCTGGCCCGTCATTCCGTGCTTGACACGGAATCCAGTCTGGCCCTCTGGATACCGGCTTCCGCCGGTATGACGTACTCGCGGCAAGCCGCGGGGTATCGACCCTGAACGGAATGAACGCTTCTTACTTCGCGGCTGGAGGGACCTGCCCTGGCGACGTCTGTCCGGCCGGAGACGTTGGCGGCACCGGGGCGCCGGCCTGAGGAGATGCAGGGGCTGGGGCGGTCTGCTTGACTCGTTCTTCTGTGATCACTGAGGAACTACCCCTGCGCTCTGACAAAATAGTCAGTATGACGGATGAGATCATAAAGAGAACAGCCGCTGCCAGAGTCAGCTTACTCAAGAAGGTGGCAGCACCGCGCCCACCGAAGACGGTCTGGCTCGAGCCGCCGCCAAACGCGGCGCCGATGTCGGAACCCTTGCCGCTCTGGAGGAGCACAACCACAACGAGAATCACTGCAATAAATAGATGTATAACGGAAAGCGCGATGACCATACATACCTCCTTAAAAGACAGGGTTCAGGGTCTAGGGGTTAGGGTCTAGAGCTTCTTTCCTAAACCCTATACCCTCAACCCTCTACCCTGTTATCTTATCGCGGCGTGTGCGATCGACGCGAACGAACCGGCGTCCAGACTGGCCCCGCCAACCAGCGCACCGTCGATCTCAGATCGCCCCAGCAACTCCTTGGCATTGTCGGGCTTGACACTTCCTCCATAGAGGATGCGGACACCCTGAGCGATCTCAGCACCGAACAGCAGAGCGATGGTCTTTCGGATATGAGCGTGCATCTCCTCAGCCTGGCTCGGGGTAGCCGTTTTTCCTGTACCAATGGCCCAGACCGGCTCGTACGCGAAGGTGAGGCCTTGAACCTGCTCAGGTGTGAGACCTGACAGCGCCCCCTTGAGCTGTGCTTCCACAACGGCGTGGGCATGCCCCGCCTCTCGCTCAAAGAGAGTCTCGCCAACGCAGATGATCGGGGTGAGGCCGCTTGCCAGGGCGGCAAGGCTCTTCCTGTTCACGCTCTCATCCGTTTCCCCGAAATACTGGCGTCGCTCGGAGTGGCCAACGATGACATAACGGCACCCGATATCCCAAAGCATCTCGGCCGACACCTCGCCAGTGTAGGCCCCCTCCTTTGCCCAATGCATGTCCTGCGCGCCCAGGCCGATCCTTGACCCGGCAACGATCTGACCAACAGCAGCAAGCGCCGTAAATGGAGGACAGACCACCAATTGGGTCTCGTCGGGCATCGAAAGTGCCTTCACGACCGCCTCCGCCAATACGATCGCCTCGGACGCGGTCTTGTACATCTTCCAGTTTCCAACAATGAGTGGTATCCGCATGTCAATTCAGGGTATAGGCTACAGGGTATAGGGTAAAAGATTCGAAGACCCTTCTAGCCCTTCACGCCCTATCCTATACCCTCTACCCTATCCCCTATACCCTTTCTGTAAGCGCGGCAATGCCTGGCAGTTCCTTCCCTTCCAAAAACTCCAGGGATGCGCCGCCTCCCGTCGAGATGTGAGTCATCTGGTCGGCGACTCCAGCCAGGGAGACGGCGGCCGCCGTGTCGCCTCCCCCAATGACCGAATGCGCGTGGCAGGTCGCGATCGCTTTGGCCAGCGCAAACGTGCCTTCCCGAAAGGGCAGTAACTCGAAGACGCCCATTGGTCCATTCCACAGGATGGTTTTCGCGCGTCCAACCTCCAGGATAAACCGGCCGACTGTCGCGGGACCAATGTCAAGCCCCATAAAACCGATCGGGATAGTCCCATCGACGGTCCTGGTGGGCACGTCTGCGCCAATCCGCTCCGCAATCACATGGTCACTTGGTAGATGGATGGCGACATTCGAACGCCTGGCCTGCTCCATCGTCTCCTGCGCGACCCTTAGGCCGTCGTCGGCCTCCACCCGAGAGTTCCCCACCTCGTGCCCTTGGGCCTTCAGAAACGTATAGGCCATGCCTCCGCCGATCAGGAGGCTGTCCACCTTCGAGAGCAGATTGGCCAGAATTCCGATCTTGTCTGAGACCTTGGCCCCCCCGAGGATGGCAATGAAGGGGCGTGGCGGCGAGTCGAGCAGCGCACCAAGCTGTTTGAGCTCCTCCCGCATGAGAAAACCAGACGACGACTGCTTGACGAATCCTGTCACCCCGACGGTGGAGGCGTGGGCGCGGTGCGCAGTTCCGAAGGCGTCGTTGACATACAGGTCGCACAACTCCGCCAATGCCCTGGCAAATGCTTCATCGTTCTTCTCCTCCTCCGGATGAAAGCGGCAGTTTTCAAGCATCAGCACCTGCCCCGGAGCCATCCTATCGATCCGAGCCTTCACCCCCGGTCCCACGCAATCCTCAGCCATCTCTACCGGGCTCCCCAGCAATGTAGCTAGCCGCCCAGCCGCCGGCTTGAGGCTGAACTTTGGGTTGGGGCCACCCTTGGGTCGACCAAGGTGAGAGATAAGTAGAACTTTCGCCCCATGTCGGATCGCATAGTTAATCGTCGGGAGTGCGGCGCGGATGCGTGTATCGTCCGTAATCGTCCCTTGCTCATCGATCGGGACGTTGAAATCGACACGGATCAGAAGCCGTTTCCCTTGGAGTTCCAGGTCATCGATACA
>JANGEZ010000178.1:0-6897 GCA_031838355.1 Candidatus Methylomirabilis sp. bin48
CTGGAGTGATTCGCGACACGCCGTGATAACGGAAAGCTGGGCCATTTATTTGGCGCGCTTGCCTTTCAGAACCAGGCGGATCGGTGCGCCGGTAAAATCGTAGGCCGCCCGAAGTTGGTTGACCAGATAGCGGCGATAGGCGACTCGCACAGCGCGAGGGTCGCTCACGAAGAGCAGAAAGGTTGGGGGAGGATTGGCGGCTTGCGTGGCATAGCTAAATCGGACAGGGCGCTTACCGAAGGCTGGCGGGGGGTACTTCCGGACCGCCTCACCGATGAGGTCGTTGATCTGGGGAGTTGGTACCCGGTGCGAACGCCACTGCGCGACGGTCTGAAGCAGAGGGAGCAGCGTGAGGACCTGATAGCCGCTGAGGGCCGAGACGAATGCGATGGGTGCGTAATCCAGGTGCCTCAATTGATCGCGAATCTGCAGCGTGAACTCTTGCCGGGCATCGGCGCCAGACGGCATCAGGTCCCACTTATTCGCGACAAGGATGGCGCTGCCTCCGGTATCCTGGATATAGGCGGAGATTTTGGCATCCTGGTCTGTGATCCCTTCTCGCGCGTCCACCAGGATTAGGGCGACGTCGCTCCGTTCAATGGCCCTGAGCGTCCTCGCCACACTGAACCGTTCCAATGGCTGCTGGATCTTGCTGCGCGACCGGAGTCCTGCGGTATCAATCAGGATGTACGGGGTGTCATTGTAGGTGAACGGGGTGTCGATCGCGTCTCTCGTTGTGCCAGGCTGCTCGCTCACGATGACACGCTCCTGCCCCAGCAGCGCGTTGACCAGCGATGATTTTCCCACATTCGGGCGACCGACCACCGCCACACGGATGGCTTTCTGCTCTGGTGCGACCTCTGTCTGAGGCAGCGCCTCGACGATCACGTCGCAGAGCTCCGCAACACCCAGGCCATGCTCGGCGGAGACCGGGCATATTTCGTTGAATCCCATCCGAAAGAATTCAGACGCCAAGGCCTCGTGGGCCGGCCGATCGACCTTATTCGGCACCACGACGATGCGGGTGTGTACATCGCGCCGAAGCGTCCGGGCGATCTCCTCATCCAGTGGGGTCAGCCCCTCGCGGGCGTCAACGACAAAGACGACGAGGGCGGCCTCCCGGACCGCCATCTGGACCTGGGCGAGCACCTGAACCGCCAGACCGCTTTTGACCCCCGGCTCGAACCCCCCGGTATCACCGAGCATGAACGCGCAGCCCTTCCACTCGATCGTCGCGTACAGCCGGTCCCTGGTTACGCCGGGCTCGTCGAGCACAATCGCCCTTCGCCCGCCCACCAGCCGGTTGAACAGGGTCGATTTCCCCACATTGGGCCGACCAACGATCGTGACGACAGGAAGGGGCATCGCAGTTCTCTCCAATCGGATACGTTATCGTGGAATAACTACTTAGGCGTTTAGGCTGAAGGCTGAAGGCTATACATGATCTCGTAAGGCACGAATCAAGCCATTCAAGACCTTTTCGGTTTCTACGCCCTGTGGTTCTCTCAGAGAGGACTCCTCGTTGGGCAAGAAGCCCAAACGCTTCGACACATTGCGACGTCATCAGCTAGTGTAGTGTCTCATAAATAGCTTTACATATCCCGTTCGCCCTGAGCTTGTCGAAGGGTCAATGTTTTCAATGCGTTTCGCCTGTGGTTCGACAGGCTCACCACGAACGGACTGTAAAGACTTCACTGGGACGTACGCTAGCTCACATGCCAGAAGTTGTGTGTGATCACGCATGCCGTACCCCTAAAAGCCTTCAGCCTTCAGCCTATCTACCTGCGTCGTTAGATCGTGGAAGGGGCGGACAATCGCGGTCCGCTTCACGAGTTGAGCACCATCGTGCCTCGCCTGAGGTAGTCTAGCCCGGACAAGATCGTGACCGCTGCCGTAAGATAGATGACCCCCGACACGTAGAGCCCTGCCCCGCCTCCCACACGAGCAATGAGTGTCACCAGCACGGTCAACATTTGCAGCCCTGTCGTAATCTTCCCTATCCAGGAGACAGAGACCGTTGCCTTGCCTTTGACGATGTAGATGACCAGGAAACCGCCAACCACTATCAGGTCCCGGCTGAGGGCAATGATGAAGAGCCACCGGGGGATCTGCTGCAGGTAGACCAGCGTCATGAAGGTGGCAAAGAGCAACAGCTTGTCGGCCAGCGGATCCAGGATCATCCCCAGGTCTGTCCCCTGGGCCCTCGAACGCGCGATGAATCCATCCAGGGCATCGGTGATCCCTGCCAGCACAAAAATCGCCAAGCCGAGTCGCCAGTACTTGTAGACCAGCAGGATCGAGATGACGGGCGCCATCAGGATTCTGAGGATCGTGACGCCATTGGCAAGATTCATCAGCGCTAGGGCCACGCAACAGCCGCTTCCATCGCGGCATGATCGGACGCGGGCGTCAGCTTCTCTTGCACCACCTGGCGCAGTCGATCAAGGCCATACCCGGTCAGCGCGGAACACGCCACCCGGAGGAGGGCGCTCTTTCCGGCCACAAAGGACGGCGCTATCCCGCTCGTCAGGAGATCGACCTTATTCAAGGCCTCAATGACCGGTTTAGTCGAAAGGCCGAGATCGCTCAAGATCGCGTCTACGGCTTGCTTCTGCTCCATCATCTGGGGATGACTGGCGTCGATCACGTGTAGGAGGAGATCGGCCTCGTTGAGCTCCTCCAGGGTGGCCTTGAACGCCGTCACCAATTGCGTGGGGAGGCGCCGAATGAACCCCACGGTATCGGAGAGCAAAAAGCTGAATCCGTCGGCCATAGTGACCCGACGCAGGATGGGATCAAGCGTCACAAAGAGCGCGTCGTCGGTCCTGACGCCCGAGTGTGTGAGGGCATTGAAGAGCGTCGACTTGCCGGCATTGGTGTAGCCGACCAGAGCTACGATCGGGATCGCATGACGCTTTCGAGGCCGCCTCAGCAGCGCCCGATGGCGGCGGACCTTGGTCAGATCCGCCCGGATCTTCGCCATACGCCGGCGGATCACGCGACGGTCGGTCTCGAGCTGGGTTTCGCCAGGGCCGCGGGTCCCGATACCGCCGCCAAGGCGTGACATCTCAACCCCTCGCCCGACGAGGCGCGGTAGCAGGTAGTCGAGCTGGGCCAACTCCACCTGAAGCTTGCCCTCCCGGCTCCTCGCGCGCTGGGCGAAGATGTCCAGGATGAGCAAGGGCCGATCGACGGTCCTGTAACCGGTCAGCTCCTCCAGGTTTCGCTGCTGCGAGCCCGACAACTCTTCGTCTACCACCAGCAGATCGATCTTCCCGCTCCACTGCGCCTTGATCTCCTGTGCCTTACCCTTCCCGATCAGATAGCGCGAGTCCGGAGCGTCCCGTTCCTGCAAGATCGTTCCCGCCACAAGGGCCCCAGCCGACTCCACCAGTCTGGCCAGCTCGACGAGCGAGTCCTCAGCCTCCCAGCGGGGGTTGCGCTTGCAGTGAATCCCCACCAGCAGCGCTCGTTCCTTTCTCTCGCTAAGCTGTGCGCTTACGATCATCGCCCTCATTGCCACTTCCAAAGCCCTCTCGACAGGCCTTGGCCCTTGCAAACTGCCGGTAGAGCCCTTCCCCGTCTTCAGCGTTGATCATCACTGTCAGGTGGTCAAGGGCAGCCTGGAACTGTCCGATCATCTTCAGAATCGGTTGGCGATTCGCCAGGCAGATGTCGCGCCACATGACCGGATGACTCATGGCTACTCGCGTGAAATCTTTCAGGCCACCTGCCGCAAATTCCCGCAGATCCTCGCCGCCCTCAGCTAAATCGAGTATCGCGCCCATCAGCGCATACGCGACGACATGCGGCAGGTGGCTGACCGCCGCGAAGATCTCATCATGGCGAGTCGGGGTCATCTCCAGAACCTCTGATCCTATGGCCCTCCACAGGGTGCGTACCCGCAGGACGGCGGCAGGATCGGTGGAGGCGTTCGGGGTGAGAACACACTTACTATCAACGAACAGCTCAGCCGACGCCGCGTGCGGCCCGGACTTCTCTCGCCCGGTGATCGGGTGACCTGGCACTCCATTTCCACCTGGCAGCAATCGCTGCATTGCAGCCGCGACCGGGCCTTTCACGCTCCCCACATCCGTCACCACCGCACCCGGAGCGAGATGCGGGACGATCCGCTCGATCGTAGGACCAATCGCGCCCACCGGCACAGCCAGGAGTATCAGGTCGGCCCCTTCCACAGCGGCCGCGGCGTCCGCAAAAGCCTGATCCACCACACCCAGCGCGATGGCCTGCGCGCAATGGTCTGGCTCCTCGTCGGCCCCATGAATCTGCACGGCCAGGCTACGGGCGCGACAGGCAAGCCCCACACTTGCACCGATCAGGCCCAGGCCAATGATCGCAAGTCGCTGTACGAGCGGTGAAGACGACGAGGCGCCGGCACCAGGCGGCTCTAGCCTTGACCCTCCCGTCACAGCGACCGTCCTACGGCCTGGGCCACCTTGCTGAGATCGTTCATCAGTTTCTCGAATGTGCTGGGTAGCAGCGCCTGCGGCCCATCAGACAGGGCTTCCTCCGGGTGGGGATGAACCTCTACCATGATGCCGTCGGCGCCGGCCGCCACCGCGGCCAAGGCCATTGGTGCGACCAGGTGCCACTTACCTGTTGCATGGCTCGGGTCGACAATCACCGGCAAGTGCGAAAGCCGCTTGATCAGGGGGATAGCCGACAGATCCAAGGTGTTGCGGGTGGCGTCTTCAAAGGTCCTGATGCCGCGTTCACAGAGGACGACGTCGTAGTTACCCTCCGACAAGATGTACTCGGCTGCGAGCAAGAGGTCTTTAACGGTACAGCTTAGCCCCCGCTTCAAGAGGACCGGCTTTCGACGGCACCCAACCTCTTTCAGGAGCCTGAAGTTCTGCATGTTCCGCGCCCCGATCTGGACCAGATCGGCGCACTGATAGACCTGGGGGGCGTCTCGGGGATCCATGAGCTCGGTGGCGATAGGCATGCCAGTCTCTGCCTTGGCCTCGGACAAATAGGCCAGTCCCTCTTCACCAAGACCTTGAAAGGTATACGGAGAGGTCCGAGGCTTGTAGGCGCCACCTCGCAGGATGTGCGCTCCGGCAGCCTTCACGCACCTGGCGACCTGAAGCAGGTTATCCCGACTCTCAACTGCGCACGGCCCGGCCATGACCGCCAGCCGCTTGCCACCAACCAGCACCCCGTCGATGTTGACGATGGTGCCCTCAGGTTTAAATTCACGGCTAGCCAGTTTGTACGGCTTCAGTACGGGCAGGACCTGTTCCACAAAGGGGAAGGCCTCTAACGGTCCCTCCTGCAAAACCCGCTCGTCGCCGATCGCACCAATGATAGTCCGCTCTGTCCCTTTCGAGATGTGGGCGGCCAGGCCGAAGCTTTCGATCTTCTTGACGACCAAGGCAATTTCGGCCTCAGTCGCACTCGGTTTCAAAATGATGATCATTTTACGCCTCCAGCTATCAGCCGCCAGCAGTCAGCTATCAGCTTTTTTCCTGTCTGCTGATCGCCGATTGCTGACGGCTACCTTTTTGAAGCACACTCCTCAGCGCTCGGTCTAAGCTGTGGCGCGATTAATTGCCGCCTCTGTAGCAGCAAATGCGCACAAGGGCGACAATCGCCGCCAGCTTCAAGCCGCAGTTATGCGGCACGCAATGGAGTAATCCGCCCAATCTTCTTCTTTATTGACTTAGTCACGTCCCAAAGATCAACGGCTCGCTGAGCGTTAAGCCAAAACTCCGGGCTAGTACCGAATAACCGGGAAAGACATAGGGCCATAGAAGGACTCACGGCGCGACGCTCGCGGAGCAGCTCGTTAACGGTCTGGCGCGATACCCCCAGGGCCTTCGCAAAACCGGCCACAGTCAATCCGTAATCCGGAAGAAAATCCTCGCGAAGCATTTCCCCTGGATGGGTTGGGCGAACCTTCCTTTCCCTCGTATTCGGGATGCTCATGACGTCCCTCTCTTCAGTGGTAATCCGTTATCTCAACGTCGAACGCGTCGCAGTCAACAAAGCGAAAACAGATCCGCCATTGAAGGTTGATGGCAATCGCGAATTGTCCCTTGCGATCTCGTCCCAATGCATGAACACGGTTACCGTGAAGAGCTTTCATGTCATCCAAACCAGTTGCAATGTCAAGGTACTCCAGGCGTCGCTTCCCACTTTTCCACATGTCTGCCGGAAACCGTTTGGACTTCCCGGTCGCGTACAACTCCTGCGTGTGCCGGTCAGCAAACGTCTTGATCACGTCTTAACTGTAATCCATCACGTGACACGTGTCAACACAGGATCTCGGCATAACGGAGCCGCGACTGGGCCGCAGGCGGCAAAGGCGACCGGCAGCCTCATCGGATTGTTATGAACGGAGGTCACACTTCGACCGGAGTACGGCTTTAAGCGCATCGATGAATCGTTCATTCTCGGGCGGCGTTCCGATGGTCACACGGATGTGGGTCTTCAAATGGGCTCCCCCAAGAGGGCGAACGATAACGCCCATTCGGAGCAGCGCATCGGCCACCGCCCGCCCGTTCTGCTTCAGATCGACCAGCAGGAAATTAGCCACTGACGGCGGGAACTCCAGCCCCAGACGATTGAGCTCCTCGGACAGGTATGCCCTGCCCAGCTCATTGACCTTTCGGCTGCTCGACAGGTGGGCTTGATCATCGAGGGCAGCAAGCGCTGCTCGCTGCGCCAACGCATTGACGTTAAAAGGTGCCCGTACCCGTTCGAGTAGTGCCACCATCGCCGGCGGCGCCATCCCATATCCGATTCGCAGCCCTGCCAAGCCATAGATTTTGGAGAAGGTCCGAAGGACGATCGCCCAGCGCCCCTGCCGGACGTAAGTCAGGGAATCCGGAACCATCTCCTGCGGGACATACTCGATGTATGCCTCATCGATGA
>JANGEZ010000179.1:0-8900 GCA_031838355.1 Candidatus Methylomirabilis sp. bin48
ATTGCGAAGCGGCTTCGAGAGCGACTGGCGCTGGCGGGGGTCGAGACCATGCCGTTGGAGAAGCTCCTTGTCGGTCAGGTTTCTTGACGGCGGAGAAAGCTGCCTGGTGGTAGAGCTTGGCGACGCGATTGATCTCACCTTGAACCGAAAGGTCCGGGCTCTAGGCCTGGCATTGGAACAGGCAAGGGTAAAAGGGGTGCTGGAAGCAGTGCCTACCTATCGATCGCTCGCGATCTACTACGATCCGCTCACGATCGACCGTGACGCCCTGAAGGCGCAGGTTCTCTTACTGTATGGTTCATTGGGAGACCAAGGCGACCAGGCGCCCAGGGTCGTGGAGATCCCCACCGTCTATGGTGGGGAATACGGTCCCGACCTCGAGTTCGTCGCTCGTCACAGTGGCCTTTTACCGGATGAGGTGGTTCGTCTCCATTCGGAGCCGCTCTATCATGTCTACATGCTGGGCTTCATCGCGGGATTCCCCTACCTTGGCGACCTCGCGGAACGGCTCGCAGTTCCCCGCCTTTCCACGCCCCGCCTCAAGGTGCCGGCCGGCTCCGTCGGGATCGGTGGAAGGCAGACCGGCGTCTATCCCATCGAGAGCCCTGGGGGTTGGCGTATCATAGGCCGCACGCCCCTTCGTCTCTTTGATCCATCTTCTGATGCACCGACCCCGATCCTTCCGGGCGACAAGGTCCGCTTCGTGCGAATTGAGCCGCACGAGTACGAAAGAGGGCAGAGTGGACGCCTTTGAGGTGGTCAGGCCAGGGCTGCTGACCACCGTCCAGGACCTTGGCCGGATCGGGTATCAGAAATATGGCGTGCCGACTTCCGGTGCGATGGATCAAACCGCGCTGCGGGCCGCCAACCTGCTGCTTGATAACGAGGAAGGATTTGCAGGCGTAGAAGCGACGGCGGAGGGGCCGACGCTCCGCGCGCTCGTCGACTTGGTTGTGGCGATCGTTGGGGCGGACATGCAGCCGTTAGTGGACGGGAGGCCGGTTGAATACGGGACGGCTATCGGCATCCGGAGCGGTCAGATCCTTGAACTCCAGCGCGTGCGGCGAGGACTGCGCGCCTATCTGGCTATTGCCGGGGGGATCGATGTTCCGGTCATGCTCGGGAGCCGCTCCACCTGCCTTCCCGCCGCATTCGGCGGCGTTCATGGTCGGGCCCTGTGTCAGGGTGATCTCCTGTCGATCGGTTACGTCGGGCGACAGCCTATGACTCCCAGCGGACGCCGCCTGCCATCGGGGTGGGTGGAGCCGATAGGTGATGTGCTCGCATTGCGTGTGATCCTCGGGCCGCAAGAGGACCAGTTTACCCCTGAAGGGATTCGCACGTTCTTGAGTGAACCGTATCGTCTCATGCCGGAGATGGATCGGATGGGCGCCAGGCTCCAGGGACCGCCGATCGCCCACCGATCAGGCGCGGATATCATCTCTGACTCGACCCCGCTGGGCGCGGTGCAGGTGCCGTCTGACGGCCAGCCGATGATCTTATTGGCCGACCGCCAGACGACGGGTGGCTACACAAAGATTGCGGTTGTCGTACAAGAAGACATCTTTCGATTGGGCCAGGCCACGCCGGGACAGGTTGTGCGGTTCCGCCAGATCTCAGTGTCCGAAGCGCACGCTGCCCTGCGGGCCTACGAGGGAAGATTTGACACATTGCGGCAGGGATGGCAGAGTCGACTGGGGGAGCAGGGTAGCTATAGGTTAAGCCTTGGAGCCAGATCGTATCGAGTTCATGTGAAAGGAGGGAGGGGGACGTACCGGGTGAGTCTTGAGGGGGTGGAGAGGAAATCCGAGAATGCTGAAGAGCAATGACGGACCGTTGGGGTGGAGTGTGGTAAAGCAGGTGATGCTGGTGGGGGTCCTGGTCTTGGCACTTTCAGCCTGTGCAAGTTGGCGAAACAAGCCGACCTTGGTGGGACTAGGCGTACCGCTCATCTCCAATCTCCAGGTCGAGCCTGGTAAGGTGAGGGTCGGAGAAGAGGTGAGAATCACCTTTGACTTTGAGGACACCGACGCTGACGTTGTGGAAGCTCGCATCTTTCCCTCTGAGGTTCGGGAATGGATCTACAGACCAGCCTTTACGCCGAAGGTCCTGAACCTAAAAACTGAGAAGTACGGCCTGGCTATCGGGCATGTCGAAACAAGCCTCACGTGGGAGAGCGAGGGGATCAGGTTCTTAGAAGTCATTGTAGTGGATGAACAGAGCCACATGAGCAACGCATTGCGAGCACGTGTCGCGGTCACCCGCTGGTGAGCGTCGGGTTTCTTGGATTGCGCAGGCGCGACACCTCTCGGGAAACCTGGTCACGGTGGGATGTGGCGGCGCCAAGCAGCGGTTGAGCATGGTGGACCTTCCAGGAATTGGCGCCTCTCACTGCTTTCAGTATCTACCCATTGACATTCCCATGCTCGTGATTTAATGTGATACGCTTGTCAAGCGAGGGGATCTCGGGACAAAGGAGGAAAACAACCGGATGCCGCAGCTCCGCAAGGATCCGATCACATCGAGATGGGTCATTATTTCGACAGAACGAGGGAAGCGTCCATCGGACTTTTCCGCTGCTCGACCACCGAGGCAGTTGGGGTTTTGCCCGTTCTGCCCAGGGAATGAGGACAAAACGCCTCCTGAGATCATGGCCTATCGGAAGGACGGTAACTTGCCTGATCGCAAGGGGTGGAGCCTTCGTGTTATACCAAATAAGTTCCCCGCACTCCAGATCGAGGGAGACCTGGATCGGGAGGGTGAAGGGATCTACGACAAGATGCACGGGCTAGGTGCTCACGAGGTGATCATCGAGTCTCCCAACCACAATGACACGCTCTCCACTATGTCAGAGGAACGGGTAGAGGATGTCCTGTGGGCCTACCGGGACCGGATACTCGATCTCAAGAAAGACGATCGATTCCGCTACATTTTGATCTTTAAGAACCACGGTGAGCAAGCCGGCGCCTCTTTGGAGCACCCTCATTCTCAGCTCATTGCCACCCCTATCGTTCCGAAGCGGGCCTGTGAAGAGGTGGATGGCGCCAAGGCCTACTTTGAATACAAGGATCGCTGCATCTACTGCGACATTGTCCGGCAGGAACTGCAGCAGGAGAGTAGAGTTATCGCGTTGAATGATGAGTTCGTGGCTATCGCCCCCTTCGCATCGCGCTTTCCGTTCGAAACCTGGATCCTGCCTAGGAATCATGAGCCGTTCTTCCAGGACTCGAAGAAGGCAGACATGGTGAGTTGCTCCAGGATTTTGAAGGGGGTCCTTGGTAAGATGGATCAGGTGCTCACCAACCCCCCCTACAATTACCTGATTCACAGCGCTCCGCTCCAGGAGACCGAGGTGAACCATTATCACTGGCATCTTGAGATTATGCCGACCCTCGTCAAGGTTGCAGGCTTCGAGTGGGGAACCGGTTTTTACATCAATCCTGTCCCGCCGGAGGATGCGGCCAAGCATCTCCGGGAGGCTCGGCTATAGCTGCATAAAAAAAGGTCAGGCGAGTAAAGGCTTGCGTAAAGTTTTGGCAAAGATAGAGGCTCAGGGGGCGGCGGAATGACTAGGAAGGTCCAAAAGGTTGTGGGTTTAGTAAGCCGACAGCGCAATGGCGCAGAGTTAAAGATGTTAGGAGCCTTGGCACACGATTTGCTCGTTCATGTGCTGGTACAAAGCCTCGCAGTGGTGTCTGGTGTGGGGGCGTAAGACCCCCTGCTGGGAAGCAAACGCCTTCAGAGACGGAGGATGGCGAATGAAGAAGATTGAGGCGATTATTAAGCCCTTTAAACTCGACGAGGTGAAGAGCGCTCTGGCCGAGGTGGGGATCCAGGGTCTCACCGTAAGTGAGGTCAAGGGTTTCGGCCGGCAGAAAGGGCACACCGAATTGTACAGAGGCAGTGAATACACCATCGACTTTCTACCCAAGGTGAAGATCGAGGTCGTGGTTCCGGACGACAAGTGCGATAAGGTCGTGGAGACAATCCTGTCCTCGGCGAAGACGGGTCGAATCGGGGATGGTAAGATCTTCATCGTGTCGATCGATGAGGTCGTCCGGATCAGAACCGGCGAGAGGGGCGAGGCGGCGATTTAAGGGTACGCGGGGAAGGGGAATTCCACCGCTTTATGAACTGTTCAACGGCGAATTGTTCGACCCGAGAAGGAGGAAAGGCAGTCCTATGACACCGAAGGAAGTCATCACGCTGGCGAACGAGCGAGGCGCGAAGATCGTTGACCTCAGATTCATCGATATGCCTGGTCTGTGGCAGCACTTTTCTATTTCCAGGCGAGAATTGACGGAAGATCTGTTCACGGACGGAATCGGGTTCGATGGATCCTCCATTCGAGGCTTCCAGGCGATCCATGAGTCGGACATGCTCCTGATTCCCGATCCGGCGACGGCGATGATGGATCCCTTCATGGTCGTTCCCACCCTGGTCTTGATCTGTAATATCATGGATCCAGTGACAAGGCAGCTCTACAGTCGAGACCCGCGATATATTGCGCAAAAGGCCGAGGCGTACCTCACGTCAACAGCGCTTGCAGATACCGCCTACGTTGGTCCTGAACTGGAGTTCTTCATCTTTGACGACGTTCGGTTCGATCAGAGCTACCAGCATGGCTACTACTTCATTGACTCGGAGGAGGGGTTTTGGAACTCTGGGAAGGACGAAAAGCCGAACCTGGGCTACAAACCTCGCTACAAGCAGGGCTATTTCCCTGTACCACCGATGGACAAACTCCATGACCTACGCTCGGAGATGGTCTTAGCGATGGAGTCTGTCGGGATTCCGATTGAGGTCCACCACCATGAGGTCGCGACGGCCGGTCAGTGCGAGATCGACATGCGGTTCGACACGCTCACCAAGATGGCGGACAGAGTGCAATGGTTCAAGTACTGCGTGAAGAACACCGCTCGCAAGCACGGCAAGACGGCCACCTTCATGCCCAAGCCGATCTTCCAGGACAACGGCTCCGGCATGCACGTCCACCAGAGTCTCTGGAAGGGTGGCAAGAATACCTTCTGGGAGCTTGGAGGGTATGGAGATCTGTCTGCGACGGCTCGCTACTACATCGGTGGATTGCTCAAGCATGCGCCCGCGCTCTGCGCCCTCATCGCCCCAACCACGAATTCGTACCGCCGGCTCGTACCAGGCTACGAGGCGCCGATCAACCTCGTGTACAGCCAACGGAACCGATCGGCCGCCGCCAGGATCCCCCTCTACTCAAAGAGCGAGAGGGCAAAGCGGATCGAATTCCGGACGCCCGATCCCAGTTGCAACGCCTACCTGGCCTTCAGCGCGATGCTCATGGCTGGTATTGACGGTATCCAGAGGAAGATTGACCCGGGACAGCCGGTCGACAAAGATCTGTACGAGCTCGAGCCGGAGGAGACGAAGGATATCAGGCAGTTACCGGGCAGCTTGGGGGAGGTCCTGGACGCTCTGGAAGCCGACCACGAGTTCCTTCTGAAGGGCGATGTCTTCACCCCGGATCTCATCGACACATGGATCAAGTACAAGCGGAAGAACGAGGTCGATCCGATCCGTCTCCGCCCTCACCCCTGGGAGTTCGCCCTCTACTTCGACATCTAAATTCACTCAACCTCACCTTCTCTCCTGGGGGGAGAAGGAAGGGATGAGGGGAATCGTTAGAACGGCCCCGGATGGGTTATCCGGGGCCGTTTTGCTTTTTTCCTGAGCCTCAGGACATGGCTGAACTCGATGCAGGTTGCACGCGCCAGAGCTGCATGCTAGTATTTTGTCGAATTTCAGTGTAACTCATGTCGGCCCCGGGCTGAGCACAACAGAGGAGGGAAGAGATGGAGCGTGCAGGAATTTGGTTGGTTCTGATCGTATTTGGGGTTGCGGTCACAGGCTGCGCAACGACCGAGCTACGGCCCAATGTGTACGTTTACCCTAAGCAAGGGCAGATGGTGGAGCAGTTCGACCGAGATCGGTTTGAGTGCCAGACCTGGGCAAAGCAGCAGACCGGATATGACTCCGGTGCGGGGGAGACCGCCAGGGGCGCCGGCGCCGGCGCAGTGCTGGGCGCGCTCGGTGGCGCCGCGATAGGGGTAGTCGGCGGGGCGGTGATGGGCAGCCCAGGCACGGGCGCGGCCGTTGGGGCGGCTACTGGCGCGGTTGGCGGCGCCTTGTCCGGCGGGGGCACCGCGTACGGGAAGGGCCAGGACGGGTTCGATCGGGCCTACGCCGCCTGCATGAGCGGACGCGGGTACGCTGTAAGGTAGCCTAAGCCCTAAGAGTATATCCTCAGGCAGCAGACGAGCGGGGAGAGCGGTCTGGGTCCCCGCTCGCTGCTTTTTCAGACGTCTGGGCTATTAGAACTTTACTTACCTCATGGAGTATGCTACCAAAATCGTGTGACACCCCTGATCCGAAAGAGACTCCTCTCCTTGTTAGGCGCAGACGAGGAGTGATTGCCTCGTCAGTTTAACCGCAAGACATATGCCGATGACGGAACCATTCCCACCTGGGGTTGAGGCGCTGGCCGCTGCCGGCTGCCGTTTTCCTGAACAAGCCCAGCAGAATCTGCAACGTCTGGCCGGCTCGTCCCATCTGAGTTCCCTTCAATCGATTCTTCCGCTGCTCCTGGATCGCCTGGTCAACCTTGCCGATCCGGACATGTCGCTCAATAACCTGGAGCGCTTCGCCGAGGTGGTCATTGATCGGGGATTCTTGTTCTCGCACCTCCGAGACAGTCCCAAGTCGCTTGATCTTCTGCTGACGCTTTTTGGAAGTTCACAGCATCTTTCCGACATCCTGATCCGTTTCCCGCAGGATCTTCACTGGCTGCTGCAGCCTGGCCTGCTCCGACGGACCAGGTCTAAGGAGGAGCTGGTCGAAGATCTCAGCGGGTTTCTCTTAAGGGTGAAGAGCCAGGAGCGGGTATGGGCGGCGCTGCGTCGATTCAAGATGCGGGAGACCTTGCGGATCGGGCTCCAGGACCTCCTTGGTAACCTGGATCTGACCGGTGTGACGCAGCAACTTTCTCTGATGGCTGACGTGGCGCTGCAGCGGGCCTATGAGATCTGCCGCGCTGATCTCGTGCGTCGGTACGGCGAGCCCCGGTATGTAGGACCCGCTGGTGAGCAGGCATGCGGGTTTGTGATTGTCGGGATGGGGAAGCTCGGCGGCGAGGAGCTAAATTTCAGTTCTGACATCGATCTGCTGTTCATCTACGAAGGAGAAGGTGAGACGGGTGGGCTCACCAGCCCGTCAGGTACCCTCATCGGCAGAGTGAGCAATCACGAGTTCTTCACCCGTCTGGGTGAGGGCGTAATCAAAGCGATTGGTGATCTGACATCGGAGGGGCGAGTCTTCCGAGTTGACATGCGGCTTCGGCCAGAGGGACGGGCGGGTGCGCTGGTCTATTCGCTCAGGGGGTATGAGCTCTATTATGAATCATGGGGACAGACGTGGGAGCGCATGGCTCTGATCAAGGCGAGGCCGGTGGCTGGCGATCCGGCGGTGGGGGAGGCATTCCTGAAGCTGGTTGCGCCGTTCGTCTATCGCAGGTCGCTCGATTACAGCGCTATCGGGGAGATCCGAGCTATGAAGGATCGGATCAACGCAAAGGTCGGGCAGGACCAGGAGACTTTCCGCCACGTCAAGCTGGGCTACGGTGGGATTCGTGAGATCGAGTTTATCGGCCAGACCTTTCAGCTCCTGTATGGGGCTAGCGACCCGTGGATCCGCGAGCCGAATACGCTGCGCGCGCTGCAGCGATTGGCTGACCGTAGGTACGTGACCGTCGATGAACACGCGACATTGGTCAAGGCCTACACCTTCCTTCGCACGGTCGAGCATCGTATCCAGATCCTCCATCACTTACAGACCCATGTATTGCCAGTGGGCCAGGACGACCTTGCCCAGTTGGCTCGGCGTCTCGGCTACTCCCCCAATCTGTCGCCTGATCCGGCGCTGGACTTACAGCAGGATTATCAGCGGCACATCCAGGCGGTCCGGCAGCTATATGACCACCTGCTGAGGGAGCCGCCTGCCGAGGAGAAGGCGACGCCGTCTCATCCTCTCGCCGACTTTCTGAATGGGCGGGCAGACGAAAGCGTCGCGCGTGAGCAGTTGGCAGCGGCCGGCATCTCGGATCTTGATCGCGCCGTCCGCTCGCTGATCATGTTGCGCGACGGCCCTCCCTTCAGGCGCCATACGGCTGACACTCGGCGGATCCTCGCCACCCTGGCGCCTACGCTTATGGAGGGTGTGAAACAGGCGCCGGATCCGGACCTGGCCCTCCTGCACTTCGAGCGGTTTATCGAGCGGGTTGGTTCCGGCACTGGCGTGTACGACGTCTTCAAGCAGGCGCCGCTCGCCCTGTTCCACCTGATGCGACTCTTTGGTTCAAGCGAGTTCCTCTCGCAGCTTTTGATCCTGCACCCCGATCTCTTGGACCTGCTGCTCCTGCCCGATCAGACTGAACGTGGTCGACTCACCGAGCTGGTTGAGGAATGCTGGCGCGCGGTGGCTGATGCCCCGACGGGAAGCCCCAGGTTGGATGCGTTACGGCGGTTCAAACAGGCAGAGGAGTTTCGAATCGGTATCCTGGACCTGATCGGAAAGGCCGACCTGGACGAAGTGAGCAGAGCCTTGACGCGTCTCTCGGAGGCCTGTACCCAGACGGCATATCGACTGGCTCGTGAGGACCTGAGGCCGCAGTATGGTCTACCGTCCTCGGCAGGGTTCGTCGTCTTGGGCCTTGGCAAATGCGGTGCCGAGGAGATGGGCTATGGGTCCGACCTTGATCTTGCCTTTGCTTATGCGCAGGAAGGAACGACTACAGGCGGGTCCAAGTACATCAGTCATGCCGAATATTTTGGGCGCCTGGCCGACAAGGTTTGTAAGAACCTCACGACTATCAC
>JANGEZ010000180.1:0-5504 GCA_031838355.1 Candidatus Methylomirabilis sp. bin48
CCTTCTTTGCCTCCCGCCCCTACACGCACCGCCGCAAGGCGTGATCCGGATGGCTATTCGCCCGGAGCTCCGCGATCCCCTCGAACCGTAACAGCCGACGACAGTTCGGACAAACATTCTCCGATCCGCCGATCGGCAACAAGCAGTGCGGACAGGTCACCGTCAAACTGCCTGAACATAGAAACAGCCGAAACAGTGCGCTAAGTCGCCTCATTGACATATCCTTATCCTCCCTTCCATGGCTCGCATCGAGGAGGAGCTTTCCCCGAAAGCGCTAATCGGCCTGGCGCCGCAAAAAGGTCGGGATATCCAGCTCGTCCCCATCTAGATCCTGAGGTCTGAGCTCCAGGCTGCGGGGGTTGAATTGCTCATCGGAGGTCTCGTGCCCAACCGTCCCACGCTTCCTGAGGAAGCCCGCGCGCTCCGCTGCTCTGGCTGTGTACGCCTTCATTTCTACCATGTTTGAGGACCCCTCCTCTCTAACTGTGGCGGCAGTGTCGAACCCGGTGGCAATCACTGTCACGCAGACATCATCCTTGAGCGATTCGTCGATCACCGCTCCGAAAATGATGTTAGCCTCTTGATGGGCCGCCATAGAGATCGTAGAGCTGGCCTCGTTTACCTCGTACAACGAGAGCGTCGGACCGCCGGTGATGTTAATGAGGACGCTCCTAGCACCATCGATAGAAATATTTTCCAGGAGCGGGCTGTTAATAGCCCTTGCGGCCGCTTCGGAGGCTGCGCTCTCCCCTGACGCAACTCCGATGCCCATCATCGCAATCCCACGCTCCGACATAATGGTCTTGACATCGGCAAAGTCCAGGTTGATCAGACCCGGCACCACAATGAGGTCTGCAATCCCTTGTACCGCTTGGCGCAATACGTCGTCGGCAATCTTGAAGGCGTCAGTCAGGGGGGTCTGTCGCTCCACCACCTGTAGAAGCCGCTGGTTCGGGATAGTGATCAAGGTATCGACGATCTCGCACAGCGCAGCAAGTCCCCGAGCTGCTTGAACCTCTCTCGTCTTGCCCTCGAAGCTGAATGGCTTGGTCACTACCCCAACTGTCAAGATACCCAATTCCTTGGCGAGTTTTGCGATGATAGGCGCGGCTCCGGTTCCTGTCCCGCCGCCCATCCCGGCGGTGATAAACACCATATCCGCGCCTTCCAAGAGGGCCAGGATCTTGTCGGTATCCTCAAGCGCCGCTTGTCGCCCGATCTCCGGATTCGCCCCCGCCCCCCGACCCCCAGTGACGTTGGCGCCGATCTGAATCCTGGTGCCCACAGGAGACATCCTGAGCGCCTGGGTGTCAGTGTTGACTATAAAGAAATCAACCCCCGTAAAATTCGATGTCGACATCCGATTTACCGCATTGGACCCCCCGCCCCCAACTCCGATCACCTTGATCTTGGCCGCGTGCTCGGCATTGATCTCCAGCGCGAATGGCATTTCCACCTCCCCTCGAAAGCGGTTATTGGATCAAGATCTACGCTCTCTCTATAAGCTTCACAGAAAATCGCTAAACCACTGTTTCATCCGCTTGATGATCTTGTCCACCAGGCTTTGTTCCGATGGCCTGCTAAACCGATGCTGGTTAAGATGTGCCGCGCCGTACAGCACCAGGCCCACGCCGGTTGCATGCATCGGTGAGCTTACCACTTCCTTCAAGCCGCCGATGCCGGACGGTATCCCCAGCCGTACCGGCAGGTCGAAGATTTGTTCGGCCAGCTCCGTCACACCCGCCATCACGGAGGAGCCACCAGTGACCACAACCCCGGCGCCTATCTGTTGCATCAACCCGGATCGTTTCACTTCCAGGACTGCATGCGTGAAGATCTCATCCATTCTTGGCTGAACGATCTCGCACAACATCTGCCGCGAGAGCAGGCGAGGCTTACGTCCGCCAACGCTCGGGACCTCCACCGACTCCTCACCCTCAACGAGAGAGGCCAGAGCGCAGCCGTACTTGTGTTTGATCTCCTCGGCACACCTGGGAGGTGTTCTGAGTCCAATGGCAATGTCATGGGTTAGATGGTCTCCGCCCAGCGGCAGCACCGCGGTATGGCGGATGCTCCCATCCACGAAGACAGCGATATCAGAGGTCCCGCCGCCGATATCTATAAGGATTACTCCCAGCTCTTTCTCATCTGCGGTCAGCGTCGCTTCACTGGAGGCCAGCGGCTGCAGCACGATATCCCGCACCTCCAGCCCGGACCTGGTCGCGCACTTGATGATATTTTCTGCCGAGGCGACGGCACCCGTCACGATATGGATCTCGGCCTCGAGCCGAGATCCGCTCATTCCGACCGGTTCCTTCACCCCCCCCTGATCGTCGATAATGAACTCTTGTGGAATGACGTGGATCACTCGGCGATCGGCAGGCAGCGTGATGGCCTTGGCCGCCTCGATGACCCGATCCACATCGCTCTGAGTGATCTCCTGGTTCTTACCGGAGATAGCGATGACCCCCCGGCTATTAATTCCCTTGATGTGGCCTCCGGCGATCCCCACAAATGCGGAATCCAGGGCGACTCCTGCCATCGCCTCCGCCGCCTCGACTGCTTGTTTGATCGACTCAACGGTCACATCGATGTTGACGACGATGCCCTTCTTCAGGCCCTGCGATGGGCTGATCCCGCATCCGACGATTTCGACCCCGTTCTCCGTCACTTCAGCGACGATGACGCAGATCTTCGTCGTGCCGATGTCGAGCCCTGTCACGAGCTCGCCCCTTCGGGTCATGCGCCCTCCTTCGGAAGCGGCTTCACGATGACCTTATCGGCAAACCGGAGATCGGCATATTCCAACTCGCGCAGGGTAGTCCCACGCATCTCAAGCGCCTGCGCCAACCGATCCAACTGCTGCTGCAGGCCATCCTTCTCTCCGAAACGCAGGTATGGTAACCCGTGGTCCAGAAAGACGGTGTAGCTCCCATCGCCCTCAAGTTGGATCTCTCTCACCTGCACATCCGGTCCTAAGGTGCCCTGATGAAACCACTGCCACAGATAAGTCCCCTGTTCGACGCGAGCGGGATCGATCCGTCCTCCCGCCTCGAGTGGGTGGTCGGCGTGGAGCCTCAGCAACGGAAGGTCGGACATCTCTGCTGATGAAGCCTCCTGCAGGATCAGCCCATCCTCACTGACGAGGTAGGAGCGATCGGCCGCCACAACCGCGCGTGGCGCGCGCTCCGATACGTGAACCAGCAAGGTTGCTGGAAGACGTCTGCTCACCCTGGCCGTTTTGATCCAGAGATTGCGTAGGATGGCCGCCGTCAACTCCTTCAAATCAACCTGCAGGATGCCCGCATGGGAGGGCAGGGCCAGGCTGTCGATAATCGCCGCTGTAGGCACTCGTTGGTTTCCTTCAACGATGAGATCGCTAATCAGAAAATAGCGCATGGGCGTAGAGCGTGGAACCTGCTGCCAAACCAGCCATCCAAGCACGACCAGCAACACAGAGAGGCCGGCTACTCCCGCACCCCGTCTGAGGTGCGAGCTAAGCCGCTGGCCCTTGCGAGTCACGCCCTTCCGCCGCCATCCTGACCTCGCCGATACCAATCTCAGGAAGCGCCGATTTGGGCGAAACCCAACACCCTCCTCAGCCGGCGATGGGCGATCCGACGACCTGGATCTCCAGTTCAAGTTCCACTCCTGTCTCGACCATGACGAGAGTTCTGGCTCGCTCGATTAGCCAGAACACATCTGCCGCCGTAGCCCCGCCGAGATTCACGATAAAGTTGCCGTGTTTCTCAGAGATCTGCGCTCCTCCTCGCCGCAGCCCCTTGAGCCCCACCTGCTCCACCAGACGCCCCGCGAAGTCCCCCGGAGGGTTCTTGAAGAAGCAACCGGCGGACCTGACCTCCACAGGTTGCGTCAGATTCCTCCTTACCAGCAACGTCGAGATCGTCCCCCTGATCTCTGCCGCCCTTCCCCTCCTGAGCGTGAAGCAGGCTTCAGCGATCGCTGAACCCGCCGGAAGGGTACAGCGCCTGTAACCCGGGCCGAGCTCCTCCCGCGTGAGATGCCGCTCCTCGCCCAAGCCGTCCACGATGCGAATCCAGTCAAGGTGATCGACGATGGCGCCTAAGGGCGTCCCGGCATTCCCCTTGATTGCCCCTCCGACGGTTCCCGGCACACCTGTCAGCCCTTCGAGACCGGTCAAGCTGCTCATCGCAGAGAAGGCCAGCAGACGGCTTGTCCGCACGCTAGCCCCGCACCTGATCTGTTCTCCGGACGACTCAAGCTCCAGGAAAGTTCGTGAGAGGTTAATGACCAGACCCCTGACCCCTCCGTCTAACACCAGCACGTTACTTCCACCACCAAGGATCAGGAGAGGAATCGCCTCGTCCCGCACCACTTTGAGTAAGGTTTTCAGATCTTCAAGGTCAGCGGGGTAGACCATCGCCTCGGCTGGGCCGCCGATCCGAAAGTAGGTATGCGACGCGAGCGGCTCCTCAGTGAGGATCGTTCCCTTGATCACGCCCCGAAGCCGTTCCGACAACTTGAGCTGCTCCGCCGCCATCTCCTGTACCCTCATAGTTAGGGTATAGGGTTTAGGGTATAGGGCATCAACCTCAGCATCAGTGCTTTTCCTAAACCCTAACCCCTCCACCCTATACCCTTTCTTGTAATCGGCCGACAATCTGCTCGCTGGCCTTCCAGATGTCGCCCGCGCCCATAGTAATGACCAGGTCGCCAGGGCGGGCCAGATCAACGACCCGGTCCGGGATCTCCTCCTTGCGTTCCACGTACAGGACCTTTGGTCCTCTCCGGCTGGCAACCACGGCCGCAAGCTGTCTGCCGGAGACGCCGGCAATCGGCGCCTCTCCCGCCGGATAGATCTCGGTGATGATCACCTGATCGGCCAGATCGAAGGCAAGAGCAAACTCGGAGAGGAGCCTGAAGGTCCTGGTATAACGATGCGGCTGGAAGACGGCGATCAGCCGCCGCTCAAATCCGGCCCTGGCCGCCTGTAGCGTGGCCCGGATCTCTGCCGGGTGATGGGCATAGTCGTCGACCACCATAATATTCTGAGGACTCCCCTTCACCTGGAAACGTCGAGCGACACCGGAGAACTCCCCGAGCGCCGTCCGTATCTCTGCAAATTCGATCTCCAGCTCGAGGCCTACTGCTATTGCTGCCAACGCATTCGACACATTGTGCAACCCAGGAACCCTGAGTTGTACCTCCCCCAGAGGCTCTCCCCTGAACCTCACCTTGAAGGTGGAGTTGAGTCCGGTGAGCGAGACACCCTCTGCCGTCAAATCGGCCCGCGCGTTACAGGCATACGAGACAATGCGCTTCTGTATCCTGGGCAACAGGTCTCGGATCTCTTCTTGATCGAGGCACAGAATAGCGGAACCATAGAAGGGGACCTTATTGATGAATTCGAGGAACGTCTCTTTGATCTGCTGCAGATCGCGGTAGTAATCGAGGTGCTCGGCATCGATGGTGGTCACCACAGCGATGGTGGGAGCCAGCTTGAGAAAAGAGCCGTCGCTCTC
>JANGEZ010000181.1:0-2012 GCA_031838355.1 Candidatus Methylomirabilis sp. bin48
GTCGCGATGCCGTTGACTGACCCGTCGACTATACGCGCATCGAACCACTCCGATATGGCGCGAGCGGAGGTGATGGTCGGGTGGATCACGGCCTTATTGTACAGCTCATCAACCCAATATTTGTGAAGGAGGGTGCGATGCAGTGCGGGATACCGCGCGGCAAGCGCCTCGGGTCTGGCAGGATCCCGATGATAGTACCAAAAGGCCACACCGATCCCCAGCAGGGCCATGACGAGGGTCGCAACCGCAAGCACGGCCCCGGAGCTCGGCTCGGCCGAGGCCCCATGCACCGAGACCGGGAAGACCGAACCCAGGAAGTGCTGAAACGGGCCTGACTCTGGCGGAAAGCCAACAAACCCGACGGTCGCCGACCCGAGTGCCAACAACACCAGCGGCAGGCGCATGCTCCACGGCGCCTCGTGTAGATGGCTGAGCGTATGAGCGTCAAGCCTCGACTTCCCCTCGAAGGCGAGGAAATAGAGACGAAACATGTACAATGCCGTGCCCGCCGCGGTCAGCACCCCAATGATCCAGAGCAGCCGATGTCCCGAGGCGTAGGCGGCAAAGAGGATCTCGTCCTTGCTCCAGAAGCCGGCGAAGGGGGCAATGCCGGCGTTCGCCAGCGCGCCCACGAGAAAGCTGCCGGTAGTGACACGGAGGGACTTCCGCAGCCCCCCCATCTTCCTGATATCCTGCTCGCCGGCCAGCGCATGAATCACCGATCCGGCCGACAGGAAGAGGAGAGCCTTGAAGAAGGCATGGGTCATCAGGTGAAAGATCCCCGCGGCGTACGCCCCGACTCCCAGGCCTAAAAACATGTAGCCGAGCTGGGAGATGGTCGAGTAGGCGATAATCCGCTTGATGTCCGTCTGAACCAAGGCGATGCTTGCGGCATAGAGGGCCGTGAGGCCGCCGACCCAGGCCACAATCTCCAGGCTCACGGGCGCGAGCTGGAACAGGGGAGCCGAACGGGCGACCAGGTAGACGCCTGCCGTCACCATGGTAGCAGCATGGATAAGCGCCGAGACGGGGGTAGGTCCCTCCATCGCATCAGGCAACCAGACATATAGGGGCAGTTGGGCCGACTTACCGGTCGCCCCGATGAAGAGGAGGAGGGTGAGAAGCGATGCGGTAACAGAGCCGTGCATAAGCAAGGTCGGCGCTTCTGTAAACACAGTCTGGAAGTCCAGTGACCCGAACAGCAGGATCATCCAGATCAGCCCCACAACTACGGCGCCGTCACCGATCCGGTTCACCAGGAAGGCCTTGGTCCCGGCGGATGCCGCAGCCGGTCGTTCGAACCAGAAACCGATCAACAGGTACGAACAGAGGCCCACCCCCTCCCATCCCACAAAGAGCAGGAGGTAGTTATCGGCCAGGACCAGGACCAGCATCTCGGCCAGGAAGAGATTGAGCAGCGAGAAGAAGCGATGGTAGTCGCGGTCCTCATGCATATAGCCGATCGAGTAGATGTGGATCAGTAAGCCCACACCGCACACCACCAACGCCATGATGGCCGAGAGGGGATCGAACAGGAACCCGAACGAGACCGAGAAATCGCCGGAGGCGATCCAGGAGCCGAGGGAGGAGCGGAGCAGGCGTCCTTCCGCCGGCATCTGAAGGAGACGGACAAAGGCCATCAGGGAAAGGAGCAACGAAAGCGATGTGGCGCCGCAGGCGATACCCGTCACCAGCCCTCTCGGCATCCGGCGGCCCATCAGACCGACGACGAGGCTTCCCGTCAGCGGGATGATCGGAATCAACGAAATCATCGCGCGTCCACCGCAGAAAGACTGGATTCCGGGTCAAGCCCGGAATGACAATCAAGATAAAGAGACTTATGGGACACTGCGCTAACCCTTGAGTAGATTGATATCGTCCACATTCACGG
Organism: Candidatus Methylomirabilis sp. bin48; assembly: GCA_031838355.1. GTDB lineage: Bacteria > Methylomirabilota > Methylomirabilia > Methylomirabilales > Methylomirabilaceae > Methylomirabilis. The sequence goes on from JANGEZ010000181.1 coordinate 1,892, forward strand.
TCGCTTTGTTTCTATACAGCGCAATGATGATGGCCAGCCCTAATGCTACCTCGGCCGCCGCCACCGCCATCACAAACAACACAATGATCTGTCCATCCATCGAGTGGAGAAATCTCGAGAA
>JANGEZ010000182.1:0-3449 GCA_031838355.1 Candidatus Methylomirabilis sp. bin48
ACCTCTCCGACCCCCTGATGGCGAAAGTGGCCGAGGCGATCCGGGAGATCCTTCACGTATCCGTTCGTGGTGAGCTTGTCGAACCATGAACGGGGAGGCCGCCCTTCGACTGGCTCAGGGTGAACGGATTCGTGGGCATAGATATGAAATGCTGTACTAAGTTTCTCCCACCTGCGGGTCAGCCACCGCTGGATGGGATACTTGCAACGACACGGCGTGTCGGATTGCCGCGTACCCTTCAGGCGCTCGGAATGACGGACGAATGAACCGGTTACCCGGTCAGTGTCGATGTGGGGGTGGTCCGTAGGAATTGCACACGAATTATCAGGCCAAGGCGAGGAGGCCCCGGGCCGAAGTAGCAGGCGTAGCCTAGCGAAAACCTCGTTCAGCCAACTCCGCAACAAACTGTTCCACTTGTCTCCCCTTCGCCATGGCGTCCACTGCATCTTCCCGCGTGAACAGCGCGGCCGCAGAGGTTTCACCTGTTCCGTAAAACGCCTCTTCCCGCGCATCCGTCAACTCATCTGCCATGCGGGCGATTTCCCGAAGGCGATCCGCCGAGGCCACTTGCGCAACAGTGGATTCCAACAGGACGCGGCCGACGCGGTGCGCCTTGGGGTACTCGATTCCAGCCAGGCGCAGGAGCCCTTTGAGCGCCATCTCCACCGACTCCTGGCACTTCCTGACCGCGCGATGATAATGGCCTTGAGACAACGAGGCCTCCGCTTCGTTCAGAATGATGCGGGCATCTTCTATGTACGCATGGCCGATCTCCCGATTGGTCATAACTCGACCACCTCCCCGAACTGGAGGTCTGGCTTAAGGAGCCAATAGTACGTCCCGTCCGACAGCGTCACCTTCCGCGAGTCCAGTTCCCGGAGCCGCCGGCGCAGGCTCTCCAGTTTGGTCTTCATCGTGCCATCATCCAGAATGAAGACAGCCTCCTCAACCATATCGAGAAAGATGGGCTTCGTCTCTTTGACTTCGTCCGGTGTATAGAGCAAGACAGAGAAGTCCGGCGTATATCCGCGCTGGATCGCGTCGCAATAGGTTCGGCCACTCCGGAGCGCAGCCAGCACCGGCGCGAGCAGTTGATGACGTCGATAGCGGCTTGCCGGCAGGTCTCGGATGACCACGCACAGGTCAATGTCGCTGTCCGCTCGCGCCGTCCCTCGCGCCACCGAACCGAATACCAGCACTGAGGCCACCCGATCACCAAATTCCCCCACCAGCAATCGGATGAACTCCTCAACCAGCGCCGCATACTCACGCTGCATTGCGTCACCTCCAGTCCAGCGACTACCCCTCCGTTCCTCCGCTCGCCCCACCAGCCACGCCCCACCCCTCACCCGTCACTCATCACTGTCTTTCCCAATCGGCACGAACTGCCCCAGGCCGACGTGGCAGGGCCGAGGGGGCGCGAGCGGGAGGATCACCAGGGCTTCTTCGCCGCCACTTTGCCGTTCCACCAAATATACAAGGGCGTGTGGTGCGCCACGGCGGCTTTCCGGGCCGCTTTCCCGGCCCGCCGTAGCGCTCGTCCAACGGCCCGGGTAAAGGCGCCGGTTTCGGCCTTCTCAGGTGTTGTCTTCATGGGCCTTCCTCTAATAATCGCAAAACACTCCCCTTATACTATCCTACACGACCCGTTACCGCCGGTTTCAATCCACGCCCCCGCGCGGGGGGCGACGGATCGCTTCCTGACCTTAAGGTTTCCTTGCTACGACTTTGCCGTCTTGCCAAATATAGATAGGCGTATGATGGGCCTGCGCCGTTTTCCGCGCCACCTTGGCGGCCCGCCGCAGCGCACGTCCAACCGCCCGCCCAAATGCCTCAGTCTCCGTCTTGCCAGTCGTAGGCTTCATGGACCTTCCTCCAATAATCGCGGGACCTCCCCTGAATTGTCATACACGGCCCAGGCATCTGCCAGGGGTCGATAGATGCCGCGAAAATTCGTCCAACTTCGATCAAAGCGTCGGACTACATCGGCGCGTGGGACGGTGTGTCCTCCCTGTCGCACACGGGCAGCAATACGCTGGAGCGCAAGCTGGACCGAAGGGAGCCAGAGGAACGCCATGTCAATCCGATACCCGCCGGCCCTCTATCGGTTCAGCAGCCTGAGATACGTCCGTCCGCTTAAGGTGTTTTCAGATGCGAAATCTTCGCGGGCCTTAGTCAGCCTGTCCAGTTCAGACAGCACCAGTCTTCCCGCTCGTCGTGCCGCCAATTCCGGGCGAAGGGGCGACAGTCCACTGGCAATGAGGTCGGCATTCACAAAGTGAATCACGTCCGCTTCGCGAGGCAGGAACTCTCTGGCAAACGTAGTCTTCCCCGCGCCATTCGGCCCGGCAATCACGATGCACTGTGGACGTTTGGTAGTCGGGTATTTCACGCCAGTCTTACCAGCACGCGCAGGTCTTACGGCAGGATGATACCCTTGCTCCTCTTTCTAAGCCGGCGCAGGGCAAAATTCCCAAGCGCCCCAGGCCATATCGCAAGTTTCAATGGTTCCCCCGGATCCACTAACTATGCGCATACGAGATCGTATCATAGCACTCGGAAAGAATCCAATGTCCGGTCCCTGTTTCAATCCACGCCCCCCCGCGCGGCGAGACTTGCTAGCTGAGGCGGACCTTCAGGGTAATCTCGCATTATTGCACTGCGATTGCCGCTCATCCTTCAGTGTTCGCAATGATGGACGAACGGACCAATGGCCCTGTTAGTTTCAATCTGTGGGTGGTCCGTAGGAATTGCACACGAATTCCTAGTGTGTTAGAATTTTGTGAAAACGGAGGAATTACAATGCCTATTACTCACCTCTCTGAAAAGGGGCAGGTTCTCATTCCCAAGGTGCTTCGCCACAAGTTCGGCTTGAAGCCGGGCGCGAAGGTTCAGTTGGCCGAGGAAGCGGGGCGGCTGGTCCTCTCGCCGGTTCCACCTGATCCAATCGCCGCCGCTACGGGCTTTCTCGAAGGGACGTTCTCGCTCACGGCGGATCTTCGCCGTGAGCATCGGGAAGAAATTCGTCGTGAGCGAAAAGTTCGTGCTCGATAGTTTCGCGCTCGTTGCTCTGTTTCACAAAGAGCCGGGCTGGCAACACGTGCAAGCGGCCCTCTACGAGCAGGAGAAAGCGCGTACGCGAGCCCTCCTCAACTGGATCAACTGGGGTGAATTCTTTTACATCATCAAGCGCCGCGTCGGGGCGGCCAAGGCGGAGGAGGCTCTGCGCCGACTAGAGCAGTTACCGCTGGAACTGGTCCCTGGACCTCCCTCTGGTACGGGCAGCGGCCGACATTAAAAGCGAGCACGCGGTCTCCTATGCCGATGCTTTCTGTGTGGCGACGGCCCAGCGGGTCAATGCGACCATCCTCACCAGCGATCAGGAGTTCCGAGCCGTCGAGCATCTCATCAAGATCCGCTGGCTTACCGGATAACTGCACCATCACGCC
>JANGEZ010000183.1:0-1639 GCA_031838355.1 Candidatus Methylomirabilis sp. bin48
CGGCGCTGCTCGCCCCACTTCAGGCGGGTCTGAAACCCTACCATGTTATACATCGTCCCTTCCCGGTTCTCCAGCCGGAGCTGCACGACGGCGTAGGGCCGGCGTCCGGTCAAGGGATCGATCAGGCCCACCGGTTTCATCGGTCCGAACCGCAACGTGTCCTCGCCCCGAGCCGCCAGTACCTCGATGGGGAGGCACCCTTCGAAGTATCGCGCCTCTTCGAACGGGTGGATCGGCGCCAGCTCCGCGGCCAGGATCGACTGCCAGAAGAGGCGATACTCCTCCCGGGTCATCGGGCAATTCAGGTAGTCGTCCCCTCCTTTGTCGTAGCGGGATGCGGCAAACGCCACGGTACGATCGATAGAATCTCCAGCGATGATCGGCGAGATGGCGTCATAGAAGTAGAGCAGGTCCCGCGTATTGGCAGGCGGGTCTGCTGATGCCAGAAAGTCCACGAACCGATCACGCAGCACGCCGGCCAGCCGGTCGGAGGTCAGTGGACCAGTGGCGATAATCACCGGCTTCTCTTCCGGTATCGCCTTGACCTCCTCCCGAACGATGGTGATGCGGGGATGTCGCGCGAGCCGCGCGGTCACCTCGGCGGCGAAAGCATCACGATCAACGGCCAAGGCCGATCCCGCCGGGATGGCATGCGTCCGGGCAGCGAGCATGATCACCGATCCATACGAGGTGAGTTCTCGTTTCAGCAGGCCGTGGCAATCGTCGGGCGAATCCGACTTCAGGGAGTTGCTGCACACCAACTCGGCCAGCCGGTCGGTCTTGTGGGCGGGGGTGGAACTCACCGGCCGCATCTCGTAGAGGCGCACACTGGCGCCCCGCTCCGCCGCCTGCCAGGCGGCTTCGCTTCCGGCTAGACCTCCGCCAACTACGACAACATCGGTCACGCGTTCGCCTTTACTGCCGCATCGGTCTCCCGTACGTAGGCACATCCTTCGGCAGCACAACGGATCGAGACCCCGCCGCCCTTCAGCTTCTTCTCTACCAGGAAGGCGGCTCCGCACCGTGGACAGGGTTCCTGGACCGGACGATCCCAGAGGGCAAAGGCGCACGTGGGATACGCGGTACACCCATAGAAGACTCGGCCCCGTTTGGTGCGTCGCTCCGAGAGAGGGCTCGTGCATTGCGGACAGTTGACCCCAATCGAGATGGGCTTTATGTTCTTGCAGGTCGGGTAGCTCCCACACGAAAGGAAGCGGCCGTACCGTCCCTCCCGCAACACCATCGGGTTACCGCACTTGTCACAGACCTCATTAGTCGGCTGCGGCGCAGGCCGCGCGCTCGAAGCCTCCGCCTGCGAGAGCTTCCGGATTGTTTTACACTCAGGGTATCCGGAGCAACCCAGGAAGGCTCCAAACCGACCGCGTTTCATCACCATAGGCCGCCCGCAGTTGTCGCAGGGTTCTGCCTTGGCCTCGCCAGCGGCGTTAGCCTCCTCCTCGATCCCGGTCTCCTCTTTGAGCTCTGGCGGCAATTCGCGGGTCCCCTTGCACTCAGGGTAATTGGTGCAGGCCAGGAAGCGGCCGAACCGGCCCCAGCGAATCACCATCCGACTGCTGCACCGCTCGCAGACCTCGTCGGTCTTTTCCTCCATCGCCTTGATATTTCGCATCCCGACCGC
>JANGEZ010000184.1:0-3271 GCA_031838355.1 Candidatus Methylomirabilis sp. bin48
CCCCACCAGGGAGCCCCCCGGCCAGGATCTTGGCCAGCGTGGTCAGGTCTGCGTAAATTCCATACCGCTGCTGCGCGCCACCAGGGGCCAAACGGAACCCGCTAATCACCTCGTCGAAGATGAGAACCACGCCTTGGGCTCGGGTAAATTCTCGAAGTCGGGTCAGGAAGTCGTGGTCGGTCGGAATCGTGCCGCAACTGCCACCTCCCGGCTCCAGAATTACACCGGCGATATCGTCCCTGCCTGAGGCCAGGGTCATGAACGCGTCCCAGTCGTTCGGTGGGCAAATGAGGATCTCGTCAAGAACGCCTTGCGGTACGCCTGCGGAAACAGGCCGGTCAAAGGGCGGACGGACCGCGACCGCCGCATAGTCGTGCCATCCGTGAAAGTGGCCCTCGAACTTTACGATCTTGCCCCTGCCTGTTGCAGCCCGGGCGAGCCGGATCGCCAGAAGCGTCGCCTCAGTCCCCGAGCCGACGAAGCGGGTTCGATCGACCCAGGGGGTGAGCTTCAGCACCTGCTCGGCCCACCGAACCTCCAGTTCGTGACAGGCACCGTAGTGGGTCCCGCGGCCAAGCTGCTCGGCAATGGCTCCTCGTACAGCCGGGTGCCCATGGCCAAGGATGAGCGCCCCATGTCCCACCCAGTAGTCGATTAACTCGTGGCCATCGACGTCCCACTTTCTGGATCCTTGGGCCCGATCCACGTAGATGGGGAAGGGATGGAGGTGCCGGATGTCATGGGTCAGACCACCGGCAATGGTCATCTTGGCTCGACGGAACAGGGCCTCCGAACGAGGATGTATCCGGCGAAACTGCTCGTAAATTGATACTCCGCTCTTCTTCAATCCTTCACCACTTCACCGCGGCCCTAAAAGGTTGTTCCAAGTGAACAACCCGGAATCTGGCACCTGATACGCAAGATCGGTGTCACGTTAGCATGCCGTCCTTTCACTGTCAACGCAGCCTCACGTGCCGCGATAGCTCGTGCTGCGCTGCCCATATGGCTTCACGGGCCGCCTGCTTAACGGTCGATAGCTGTCTCAAGTAAATGCAATAAGTGTAAGGTATCGTAAATACAGTGATTTTTCCACTAACAAAAGATTATTTTCCCAAGCCCAAAAATGACTTGACAGTTGTACTGGAGTGGGCTAAAAGAGACGCCTCCTTAACAACTTAATGCCGGTAATTGCGCATGAGACACGGTTCCCCACAGCCACCTTATCTTTCGAACCCGTCACGCGTCGGGGACGAGGGTCACTTTTATGAGGCGCGACAAGCATTTGCGCCTTATCCACACCTGTGGATAACTCTGTGGATAATAGAAACCGCATCTGGCAAAGAGTCTCTAGGGATCGTAAAGAACTTTCTTAATAGATTCAACATGTTAGATGAGGAGGCTTCCTGTGGATAACAATGGGCACGGTGCGCAGATAAATCCGACCAATGCTCCCGCCAAGGCGAATGAGATCTGGAAAGAGGCCCTCTCAACCATCCAGGGCAAGGTCGCACGCCAAAGCTTCGACAATTGGTTTCGCCCCTTAGCCCTGGAGTCATTGGAAGACTCCTGCGCCACGGTTCGGCTCCCGAATCAATTCTTTAAGGAGTGGTTCGAGGACCACTATCTAGGCGTCCTCAAATCGGTGCTCACGGATCTGATGTTCACCAATGTCGAGGTGATCCTCCGCGTTGCTGAGCCAGGGGGACATGGCGAGCCCGATGTGAAGCCCGAACCTGCCGCTAAACGACCGGTCAAGCACCACCGGAACGAATCCGCAATCCTCAACCCGAAGTATGTCTTCGAGAACTTCGTCGTAGGGAGCTCCAACCAGTTCGCCCACGCCGGCTGTCTGGCCGTGGCAGAGCAGCTTTCAAAAGCGTACAACCCGCTCTTTATCTATGGGGGCGTTGGTTTAGGGAAGACTCACCTGCTCCATGCCATCGGCCACCTGGCCCTCAAGCGAAACAGCAGGCTCAGGCTTTCCTACGTCTCATCTGAGAAGTTTACGAACGACCTGATTAATGCCATCCGTTTCGATTCCACTGGTGAGTTCCGTAACCGCTACCGCAGCCTCGACCTGCTTCTCATCGACGACATTCAGTTTATCGCCGGCAAGGAGCGGACCCAGGAGGAGTTCTTCCATACCTTTAATGAGCTGTACGACTCCTCCAAGCAGATCGTGGTCACCTCTGACAGCCTCCCGCGCGAGATCCCTACGCTGGAGGAGCGGCTACGTTCCCGGTTCGAGTGGGGTCTGATCGCTGACATCCAGTTGCCAGACCTCGAGACCAAGGCCGCCATCCTTCGAAAAAAGGCGCAGGCGGATGGCGTGCGGATCCCTGATGATGTCTCACTCTTTATCGCCAAGAATGTGCAGTCAAGTATTCGGGAGCTAGAAGGCTCGTTGGTCCGCCTCATCGCCTACGCCTCGCTGACGGGCCGCGACATCACCCTGGAGCTCGCCCAGGAGACACTGAAGGAGCTAAACGCCGAGCGGGCCAAGGTCATCACGCTTACTGCCATCCAGCACACGGTGGCCGACTTCTATCGCGTCAAGGTCGAGGATCTCAAATCCAAGGAAAGAAACCAGGGCGTGGTCTTGCCGCGCCAGGTAGCCATGTACCTCAGTCGAACGCTCACCGCCTCCTCGCTGCCGGTTATCGGCGAGGCGTTCGGCGGAAAGGACCATACGACAGTGATCCACTCCTGCGAGAAGATCAAGCGGAGGCTCGTAACTGATGAGGCGTTCCGGCGACAAATCGAATCCCTCTCCCAATCGATCACCTCTTAGCACCCTTAGGGCAGCCACAAGAGGCTGCCCCGACTGCACCTCACACGGGCGCAGCAAGCAGCGCCCCTACTCATATCACAGGCAGGGCGCGCCTCGCACGTTCTCGCATTGACCGTTGCCCAAACGGGACCGTTCGCGTATCATCCAGACTATGCTGACTCTTGTCACGGGTGGGACCGGCTTCGTCGGCACCGCTGTAGTTCGCCTGTTGCTTTCGGAAGGGCATGCCGTCCGGGCGCTGGCTCGGCGCGGAAGCGATCTCCAAAACCTCGACGGCCTCGACATTGAGTTGGCCTTTGGCGATCTCCTTGACAAGGAAACGCTACGACAGGCTCTCAAGGGATGCCGGCGGCTCTACCATGTCGGGGCCCACTACTCGCTCTGGGAGCCTTCACCGGAGATCTTTTACCGGGTCAACGTAGACGGCACCAGAAATCTCTTGGACGCCGCTACAGAGGCAGGGGTTGAGCGGGTTGTCTA
>JANGEZ010000185.1:0-2523 GCA_031838355.1 Candidatus Methylomirabilis sp. bin48
ACATACCATGATACCGAGGTATCGGAAACTGCTGGTGACCACCGATTTCTCAGCCTTTGGCAATGGTGCCATCCCCCATGCCTATGCTATCCTGGCGGAACGCGGCGGGACCGTCATCCTCTGCCACGTTACTGAGGTGCACGGGCCGCCGAACCCGCTCTACGCCCACTACTTGCCATGGAGCGGACTTTCGGGGCAGGAGCGAGCGGAGCTCCGGCAGACAGTACTTCGCTCGCTTGAATCACTTGTGCCTGAGGAGGCCCGCGTAGAGGGGATGGTAGCAACGGAGGTACGGGTGGTAGAGACCCCTTTGCTGGTCCACGAGGCGATCTGCCAGGAGGCCACGGCCCTGGAGGTGGACCTCATCGTGATGGCATCCCATGGCCATTCCGGGATGGCTCGCCTGCTCCTGGGCTCAGTGGCAGAGCATGTGTTGCGGTCAGCCGATCGCCCCGTCCTCATTGTCCGCAGCCGAGGGTGAAGCTTCTTATGCCGGTAAAGGTGCAGTGCTATCGCGCGCGCCACGTCGACATCGCGCTTGCGTCAAGTCTTAGTGGGAATCTATAATGCGCTAGAGGGTGAGCGGCTTGGCATGGCAAGCAGAGGTGGCGAGCCGGATTGCTTTTCCGCGGCACCTGGGACAGGAGGGAAGGGATGAAGCGAATGGTGATGGCAGCAGTGGCAGTGATGACGCTGCTCGCAGCGACCCCAGGATTAGCCCTGGCTGTCGGCTATGGCAACCCACAGTTTCTCGTGGACACCCACTGGCTGGCCTTGCACCTCAATGATCGGGATCTGCGGATCATCGACATGCGCAACAGCCAAGAGGAGTACGCCGCCGGACACATTCCGGGTGCGGTCCACCTTGCCGTCAATCAGGTCCGTCTGACCGTGAAAGAGTCAGGCTACGCCCTGCCTCCCGATTATGAAATCGAAGAGCGCTTGGGACAGCTTGGGATCACCAAAGAGACAATGGTGATAGCGTACGACGACCAGGGAGGGTTCAACGCGTCACGCCTTTTCTTCACGCTTGAATATGCCGGCCACAAAAAGATGGCGCTTTTAAACGGAGGCGTTACGAAGTGGGCAGCCGAAGAGCGAGCCCTCTCGAAAACGCTGCCACAGGTGAGCAAGACGGTCTATCAAGTCCATACTGAGACGCAGCGCGTCGCGCCGGCCGGCTGGATCGTGACAAATCTGGGAAAGCCGAATCTCGCCCTGGTGGACGCCCGGTCGCCCGCTGAGTTTCGCGGTGAGGATCTGCGGGCCAAGCGGGGAGGCCACATCCCGGGGGCCGTGAACATTGAGTGGACGCAAAACCTGACCGGCGATAAGACATTCAAGCCGGCCGATGAACTCATGGCCCTCTATAGCCAGGCAGGGGTGACGAAGGACAAGACGATCGTGAGCTACTGTCAGACCATGCATCGCGCAGCCGTCACCTACTTCACGCTCCGGCTCCTTGGGTATCCGGACGTTCGGGGGTACGATCGTTCCTGGAGTGAGTGGGGTAACGACCCTACGCTGCCGGCGCAGTGGTGAGTTGGTGGTGAAGGTCAAAGACGTTCTGCGGCCGACGGCTGGACGCGCGGCATGTTTTTACGGCGATAGGCTGCAACCTTTTGCTATGGCGTGAGGAGAGACATGGGTGAGTTGCGGCGCGATCCGGTGACGAATCGTTGGGTGATTATCGACCCAGAGCGGCCAGGTCGAGAGGCTGCCCTGAAGGTGGAGGCACAGCCGCCTCCACCGCTTTCGGGCCCATGCCCGCTCTGTCCAGGCAATGAGCTGATGACCCCGCCTGAGATTGTAGCGTTTGGCGAGCCCTCGCGTCAGCGGAATCAGCCTGGCTGGTGGGTTCGAGTCACCCCGGACCTGCAGCCTATTTGTCGGATTGAGGGTGATTTCGATCGAAGACCGGAGGGGCCCTTCGACGTGATGAACGCCGTGGGGGCCCATGAGATCGTCATAGAGAGTCCACAGCATCATTTAACTTGGGCAGAATTTCCGGAGCAACAGTTGGAGCAGGTCCTGCGCGCCTACAGGCTGCGGAGCCTGGATCTCCGCCTGGATGAGCGGTTCCGATCGCTGATCGTGGTGAAGAACCATGCAGACGTAGCGACCATCCTCCGGCACCCCCATTCCCACGTGCTGGCTTTCCCGTTCGTCCCGCGCGGGATTGAAGAGGAACTGCGCGGCTGTCAGGAGTTCTATGCGAGAAAGGAGCGCTGTGCCTTCTGCGACATCATACTCCATGAACGGGTCTCCCGCGTCAGAAGGGTGGAGGAGACCGACCACTTCGTGGTGCTGGCGCCCTTTGCCTCCCGCTTTCCTTTCGAGACGTGGGTGCTACCACTCCGTCACGCCTCTGACTTCGCGAGTATCGGCGATGGGGAGCTGGTCGATCTCGCCGGTCTCGTGAAGCGGATGATGCAGATGCTCGGGAAGGTCCTCGGCAACCAATCCTGTACGATCGTCCTCCATACCGCCCCGTTTGACGAACCACATACGGATGACTATCAC
>JANGEZ010000186.1:0-4221 GCA_031838355.1 Candidatus Methylomirabilis sp. bin48
ACCTTTCTGCGTGTCCTGGGCCCAGAGCCGTGGAAGGTCGCCTATGTCGAGTCGACTCGACGCCCCGCCGATGGACGGTACGGGGAAAATCCGAATCGCCTCCAGCACTACTACCAGTATCAGGTCATTATGAAGCCATCCCCTGACGACATTCAGGAGATCTACCTGGACAGCCTTCGGAGCCTGGGTATCGACCCGCTCAGGCACGATATCCGTTTCGTGGAGGACGACTGGGAGTCGCCGACCCTTGGCGCCTGGGGGCTAGGCTGGGAGGTCTGGCTGGACGGCTTGGAGATCACCCAGTTCACCTATTTCCAGCAGGCTGGGGGCATCGACCTGAAACCGGTCTCTGTGGAGTTGACCTATGGGATCGAGCGGATCGCCATGTTCCTGCAGGGAGTGGACAGCGTCTACGACCTGACCTGGGTCGAGGGCGTGACCTACGGTGACATCCATCACAAGAGCGAGGTGGAGTGGTCAGTCCACAACTTCGAGGAAGCCGATGTGGCGCTTCAGCTTCAGCTTTTCGACAAGTATGAGCGGGAAGGTCTCCGCCTGATCGAGAAGGGACTGGTGCTCCCGGCATACGACTACTGCCTCAAGTCTTCTCATACGTTTAACCTCCTGGACGCCAGGGGGGCAATCGGTGTCACTGAGCGGACCAGCTTTATCGGTCGCGTCCGAAACCTCGCGCGCCGCTGCGCCGAAGCCTATCTGAAGCAGCGTGAGGAGGCGGGCTTTCCACTCATGAAGGCGTGGCAGTCATAAACCACATAGCGCAGGACAACCCCTGATGACCCAAGACCTGTTGTTTGAGATCGGGACCGAGGAGATTCCCTCCAGCTACATGCCGTCAGTTCTGAGGGATCTGGAGGTACAGGCATGCCGCCTTTTCGAAGAGCAGCGCATCGCCTTTTCAGGCGTGCGGACGCTCGGCACTCCTCGGCGCCTTACCTTGTATGTTGAGCGGCTGGATCAGAGCCAGGGCGACCTGGTCCGTGAGGTGGTGGGACCATCCAGGGCGGTCGCGTTCGATCAGGAGGGCCTTCCGACCAAGGCCGCGCTTGGCTTCGCGAAGGCGCAAGCCGTCTCTGTGGAGGACCTCCGCGTCAAGACACTTGACCGGGGAGAGTACGTCGTTGCGGTCATCGTGGAGCGGGTCACGCGTCTGGAGGAGATGCTGCCGGTTATTCTGCCCCGCCTGATCGCGTCGCTCTCCTTTCCGAAGTCGATGCGGTGGGGGCAAGGCACATTTCGGTTTGTCCGCCCGATCCGGTGGCTCGTTGCCCTGTACAGTGGTCGGGTGATCCCCTTTGAAATTGACGGGGTCAACAGCGGAAACAAGACGTACGGTCACCGATTTCTGAGCCGTGGCCAGATCCGCGTCAGAAGCTTCCAGGATTATATCGAAAAACTGGAGGAGCGGTATGTCATCGTGAACCAGCACCGTCGCCGGGAACTGGTGACAAGGCTGGCCGAGGAGGCCGCGGCCAAGGTTGGCGGGAAGCCGGTCTTCGACGATGAGCTGGTGGAGATGGTGACCTACCTGGTGGAATACCCTACCGTGGTCTGTGGCCGCTTCGAGCAGGAGTATCTCCTCTTACCTCGTGAAGTGATCATGACCCCCATGCGGAAGCAGCAGCGCTACTTTCCGGTGGCTGACGATGCCGGCAAGCTCCTCCCGTATTTCGTGGCGATCTCCAACATGAAGGCAAAGGACATGGAGGTCATCCGTGCAGGCAACGAACGGGTCCTGAGGGCGCGGCTTAAGGACGCCACATTTTTTTTCAAAGAGGATCGCAGGGTCCAGCTTCTCGATCGAGTTCCTCAACTGAAGGGGATTACCTTTCAGGAACGACTTGGCACAATGCTGGAGAAGGTCGGGCGGCTTACAGAGCTCACCGCCTACCTAACCGAGCAGGTTGCCCCGCACCTTGTCCATGATGCCTGTCGGGCGGCTCAGCTATGCAAGGCTGACCTCGTAACCACGATGGTCAAGGAGTTCCCAAGCCTGCAAGGGGTCATGGGCCGTGAGTATGCTCAGCTCTCCGGGGAACCGGCGGTTGTGGCCCAGGCAATTGAGGAACACTATCTCCCTCGCTTTGCAGGCGACAGGCTCCCGGACTCACTAGTTGGCGCTCTTGTGGGCCTGGCCGATCGGCTCGACACCATCTGTGGCTGCTTCGGCATCGGGCTCATACCGAGCGGATCAGAAGATCCGTACGCCCTCCGGAGACTCGCGCAAGGGGTCATGCAGATCCTTCTCAGTACAGGAATCGATCTGCCGCTCTCGCAGCAGATACGCAAGAGTTTGGAGCTCTTTGGCGATCGCTTAACGCTACCGAGGGAGCGTATAGCACAAGAGGTCATGGGGTTTCTGGCGGCCAGGCTCCAGGCGATCCTGATAGAACGGGGCGTGCCAAGCGATCTCGTCGAGGCTGCCCTTTCCGTCAATGTAGAGCGGGTCTCCGATGCCGGCAAACGCGCCGAGGCCCTGGCTGCCTTCAGGCGAGAGGCCGATTTTACGGAACTGGCAGCGACCTTCAAACGGGTGATCAATATCCTTCCCAAGGGTTTCTCCAAATCGGTTGATCCAAGGCGGTTCGTGAGCAGCGCTGAGCGAGCGCTCCATAGCGAGGCGACAACGCTACGGGCTGAGACAGAACACCTGGTCCATGCCGGCGACTACGTTCGAGCTCTGCAACTCATCGCCGCGATCCGCCCCATTGTGGATATGTTCTTCGAGGAGGTTATGGTGATGGTGGAGGATCGAGATCTGCAGGAGAACCGTTTGGCCATCCTGCAGGAGGTTGCAGATCTGTTTTGCGGGATCGCGAACTTTAGTAAGATTATGGCTTCGTAAGCCGCGACTCCTCAGGTAGATAGACTGAAGGCTGAAGGCTGGAAGCTATACCATGTGAGGATTATGATGGACGCAGAGATCTTGGAGCGGATCAACCGGGGTATCATCCTCAGGACCGGAGCGTATCTCACAAACGATCACTTCGAATTGTCCTCGGGTCGTCACGCCCAGGAGTATGTGGAGAAGGCGTTAGCCACCACCGAGCCGGCCTTCACGGAAGGGTTAGGAGACGTAATCGCAAAGCATTTCGCAGAGGAGCCGATCGACCTGGTCCTTACCACCGGCTACGGCGCCTCGTTGCTGGGCCATTGCGTGGCACGCGCCCATCCCTTGCGACCTCGCTTCATCTATGCCGGCAAGCAACGCGATGGATCCGGCGTGAGCCAGGTAGCTCTTCCGAGAGAGTTTCGGCAGTTCTTCGTTGGTAACCCTAAGGTGCTGATCGTCGAAGACATTGTGACCACTGGTGAGACTGTCAAGGAGCTTATTAAGCTGGTCAAATCATTAGGCGGGACGGTGGTTGGGATCGGGACGCTCTGGCGACGGATTCGAAAGGTGAACTTCAAGTTCCCCTTTTTCACGATGGTCGATCGAGAATTCCCGACGTACGCCCCGAAGAACTGCCCGATGTGCCGCAGAGGGATACCGATCAATCAGGAGTTTTTACCGGAGCCTGGCCCGCAGAAATCTCACCGGATGAGGACTGGCGCCAGAGGTATGATGCCCAAGACGCTCACACACCAGAGGAGACCTCTATGATCAATGGATTGAGGCGGATACCGGTTTGTATCTGGCTGGCTATGTTCGCGATCCTGGTACCTGTCATATCATGGGCTGAGACCTCAGTATCACTGTTGCCGGCCGATTCGGGAGATCCAGGTCAACAGGCAGTCACGCTAGGGCGAGAGACCGAACTCATTGCCGCCCGCACCCTTGCCTTTGCCAGCATGGAGGATCCCTCTCCGGTTGAGAAGAGGGAAAAACAGACGCTCCGCATTGAGGAAGGATTCCAATCGGGAACGTGGCATTTAGGGGTCAAGTCCGGTTATGGTGACTCTCACAAGATTTTTGCCGGAAGAGAGTCCGGCGTCAACTTCGCTCCGCTATTTTTCCAGATTGGGTACACAGTCACCGATGTCCATGGCCCTTTTCCGGTTCGTGGGAGCCTGGAAGTCATCTTCGAGCCGACCTTCATGTTTATCAGCGAGCCGGATAAAGCCTTTGGCGAAGGCGCAAGCATCCTCCTCCGCTACAATTTCGTGACGGGCACTCGGTGGATTCCGTTCTTCGAGGCTGGCATTGGTATCCTGCATTGGAATCTCCACATCCCACGGGACCTCAACAGCCAGCTCAACTTC
>JANGEZ010000187.1:0-4023 GCA_031838355.1 Candidatus Methylomirabilis sp. bin48
TCCGCCGCCTCAGTGACCTCAGCGTCGGCGTCGGGGTGAAACGTAGTCGGCTTCACGAGATAGCGGCCCGCGCTCGGCGAAGCACGTCCTCGGCCGGGATCTCGGTCACCAATCCCTGTTCCAATTCATCCAAACGGTGCTCTGCTTTCTCGGTCCACAAGGCCTCGATCTCAGATGCTGAAAGCTCGTCGAGGCTCTCGACGACCCACTTTGCGAGCGCCGCACGGTCTCTTAGGGCCAGCTTCTTAATCTCGACTTCGAGTTCTTCAATGCTCATGTGCCTCTCCTTGGGTGTCGTGGTTCTATGACAGTTCATTCGTCGGCCCAACGCTGTGGCGCTCAAAGACCTGTGATATAGGATATAGGGACAGACACTATTTATTGAAATCCTTTCTTGGTCGTCCCCTCTGCCACACGTGTATTACTCGTCCAGTGTCCTGCGCACCTCCCAGATGAACCCGTCTCTTTGCAGCGGCCGCTCTGTCATCGTGCACATTCGAATCTCTGTTGTTCCGAAAGACCGCCTGGCGATCATTCCCTCGTTGCCCTACATGATACGGGTGGCCGGGCGCAACGGTTCGAGCGATCCGTGGCATGCACGATCATGACCGCGAACACCACGAATTGTTACGATAATAGTGTCTGTCCCTATTTTAGTGAACTCAACTTGTTCGTCGAAGCCAGATATGCTGGATATCAAAGGCCGAGAGACGGGTGAGGTTAGCCTTTAGATCTGGCCACTCTCACTCGGGTGAACCTGGAGGTGATCCACGTGATCCCTCGACATCTGAACGCACAGTGGAGAGAGCATATGGAGTGAGCGGCTCTGCTTATCGCAGGGTTATGGGCCAGTTTTGGCGGGGGCCCCAAGACGGGCGAGAAATGTGGTCAGGTCAGACCGAGCCCCCGTCAGATCTTCGATCACTCGCTTCCCGCTCCGCGGATCGGTCTGAATCGAGAATTTCCCCTGCTTCCCTCCTAAGACGTGATACTGCCCCCCACCCTCCTGCACCACGAAAAGGATGACTTCTTCACCGACGAGAAATGTCGGGTGACCTGGGACTGCTTGCGTGATCCCTCCCTGGGTCCCCTGCGATTGAATCAGTCTGAGAATCGAGAGCCTGTGTCCTTTCCATTGCTCTCGCACAGCGATCACGACCGTGGTACTGAAAGCATCCTCCTCCTTGTGCGGTCCAGGAGTCACTGACTGCACCGTGCCCCGCACGATGACGTCTGCGGTATGGATGAGCTGCTTAAGCGATCGAGGCTGCTGCGTAGCGCCCAAGAGGGTGCTCGGAGCGAGTAGCGTCACGGCGAGCATCACGAGCCACCCTCTCACTAACACCGATCTTGTGAACAGAATTCGCTCCATCCTCTTCGACGCGAAAAGACATCAAGGGGCTACGGCGTTGGCACCCCACACGTCTCCGGTTGCGAGGCTTCGTTTCTTCAGCTCGCGTCCGGCACCGTACCCGTACATGGTCAGGTCTTTCTCGCCACTTGAATAGCGGTCGTCGAGACCTACCCAGTGCCCGAATTCATGTACGGCGATATTCTGCACGTCATAGGCGTCCGGCGACGGCGAGGACATGCAGTCTCCAGTACCTGTAAATACGGCCCAGGGGAGGCGACTGTTGAAGACGGTGTCCACGTCGGCAACGATTCCCGTGGCGGTGTAATACCAGACATAGGTGACAGCGATTGCGCTGCCGGAGACCTTCCCCCAGAGGACCGCGTTTGTATAATCCAGCCCGCGACGGGTAACAGTGGTGGTCCCACCGTAGGTGAATACCTTGTGGGAGTCTGCGCTCGTCCAGGTTTCGAAGGCGGCGCTGATCGCCGCGAACGCGTTCGCACTCCCGACGCTGGAGGGCACGGTCTTTAGGTTAAGTTTCCATGTGATGGGGCCATTGGGTAGCCGCCACCCGGCGAGTCCATAGGTATCGGGGTTGCTGTTCGTCACGGTACACGTTCCGAGGTGATTCGGTTTGTAGGTTCGCGGGAGGTGGATGAAGACCCGCTCGCTGATTCCGGGCGGAAGGGGTGGGTCCGGAATTGCGTCGTCGAACTCTTCGTCCGTCGCAGTCCCTTGGTGCCCTGGAGGCTCGGCGAACGACGCACCAGTCAGCAGAGCCGATACGGTCATCGCACTTGAGATCGTCACGAGCCATTGTCGAAACTGCATTGCATCTCCCTCCTCATGAGCGGAACAAAGCGTTCCATTTCGATTGGTGGATGGTTGGCGACACGCCAAAAACCGGGCCCTAGATGTTCCCGCCCTCTTGCCCCCCGGGCTTGCCAAGTCGTATACGATCGGCATCGGATGCCATCGCGCTTACCCTTAGTGACCTCCATCCTTGCGCGGGATTGCAAGCATGTCAAGCCTGTGACTGATTGGCCCATGCGAACACCCCAGTGCAGATTTCAACCACTAACCTGCACCAAGATCGAAACGCCAGGCGGATTTTAGGCGGGCCGGGTGCGGCATTCTTTCGGCGGATTCCACAGATCAATCCGGTTTAGGCGTGGAGTGTACCTTGGATATTTTCCACAAGTCAATCCGGATAGCCGAAAAAAGCGAGCTAGGGTGCCTTAGTGGGGCTGGAGAACGGCTGCCGGTCCCTTTGCATTGAGGGCGCATGCCTGCTCAAGCGTGCAGGCCCCGGCTTCAAGCTGGAAGGTGGTGTGGGCAATGCCGAAGCGCTCCTTCAGCATCTGGTTGATCCGGTCGAGCAGCCGATTTCCCTGGCTGGCCTGGAGATCAGCCACCTGGAGGTGGCAGCTCATGGCATAGACATGGGAACTCAAGCTCCAGACATGCAGGTCATGCACATCCTCGACCTCCGGGAAGCTGCGCACAGCCCATAAGAGGCGATCCACCTGGACCCCGCGCGGAACGCCCTCCATCAATACATTGACTGTCTCTGCCATGATGTCCCAGCATCCGATCAGAACCAATAGCCCGATCACGCAACTCAGGAGCGGATCGATCAGGCTCCAGCCGCTGAGCAGTATGATGACCCCGGCCGCCACAACGCCAAGCGACACGAACCCATCGCTCAGCAGGTGTAGAAAGGCGCTTCGGATGTTGAGATCCCGGGTCCCCCGCCGAAGCGAGAGGGCGACCCCGACATTCATCAGGAACCCGATCCCCGCCACCGCCACCATGATCGGAGCTTCGGGCACAACCGGGGATCCCAGCCGATTGATCGCTACATAGAACAGCCACAGGGTGATGCCGATCAGCGCGATCCCGTTGGCAAGAGCGGCCAGGATACTGGCCCGATGATAGCCAAAGGTCTTACGTTCATTGGCGGGGCGCTCCACCTGCCTAAGCGCAACCCATGAGATGGCCAGACCGATGACGTCGCTAAAATTATGCCACGCATCGCCTACGAGGGCGAGACTTCCAGCAGCCAGACCTGCCGCCAGCTCGGCCATGGCAAACAGAAGGTTCAGAACGATCCCGATCTTCAAACGCCGACTGATGGAACCCCCACTATCCTGGGCGATTCCTGGATTCATCCCGACCCCCACCTTACTGCCCTGCGAGAGGCGGCCCGCCGTTCTCAGGTAGGGCAAGATCCCGGATCACCTGACCCCGCTCCCCCTTCAACAAAATCGGCCTGCCATTCAGCGAAAGGGCCACCCCTTCGGAGTTCCCGATGGTCACAACAAACCCCCTGTCCGCTGACCACTGCGCCGTCTGACCCGGATATAGCAGGACTCCCTTGCGAGGCGCCCCGTCTGCTGCGACCGACAGCCAGGTCTTCTGCTTCGCCTCAGCCTTGAGCGCATAGCGAGGAGGCGGGCCCTGAGGCCTCTGCACCGCGGGATCAGTGAGTGGGCGGGCCGGGTTCACCTCTTCTGGCTGCCCCGCGCCAACAGCGGCGGCTTGAGGATCGGGTAGGGCTGCGGTGCCGGCCTCCGGGGTCGGCTCGGCCGTCTGCTGAGACTCTAGCGGCGGCGCTGGCGGTCGACCGGAGAGGAGCGAGAGCCCGATAAAGATCAGGGGGATCGCAA
>JANGEZ010000188.1:0-1708 GCA_031838355.1 Candidatus Methylomirabilis sp. bin48
ATGGATATCCATGATGCGTCTTCTACCCTCTGCGCAAGCAGGCGCCTATCGCTTCCTGATACAGTTGGAGATAGCCCTGAATCTCCCTTTCTCGGGAGAACTCCCGCTCGATCTTTTCCTTCCCGTTCTTCCCTAGCGCGTAGCGGAGGCGAGGTTCCATGATCAGCCGCTCAGCCTTGTGGGCAAATTCCGCCTCCGAACCGAAGAGCAGCCCATCGATCCCGTCTTGCACCACCGATCGATTCCCCTCGATGTCCCTTGCCAGGACCGCTCGCCCGCAACTCATCGCCTCCAGGATGCTATTGGCCATACCGCCTTCGGAGAGCGACGAGTTGATCACCACATCCACGGACGTGAGTATGGCGCACATCTGCTCATGAGGAACCGTCCCCAGGTAGAAGGCCCAGGGGTAGTCTCGCAGAAGCTCCTGCAACCTGGCCCCTTCCGCCGCCTCAATGACCGGTCCTACGAAGACGGCTTTGACCTGGGGATGCTGTATTCTGAGCGCGTCAAGTGACTTCAGACAGAAGGTGACATTTTTTACACGCCGGATGCCTGAGGGGATGCAGAAGATCAGATCATCCGGCTGAAGACCCAGGTGGTGTCGGAGATCGAATGGGGCCTCCTGACAGCGAACCGCCTGACTGATCATCCGGATTCGATGTTCTATCTCGGGGAGTTCGCCGACGAGCTTGACCCGCATACAGTTGTGAAAGACGACGATGCGCGTTGCCTGCCGAAGGACGTCCATGACCTCCGGCCTTCGGTGAGGATCGAAGAGGTCAGTATTCACATCAGTTCCGGTGACGGTGAGGATCGAGGGGATGCCCAGCCGGAGTGCGGCCTCCGTTACGATTCGCCCAGAGGAGCTGGCATGGAATCCATGGACCAGATCAGGTGTGAATGCTTCCAGTGCCTGGAGGATCTCGCCTGGCGATGGCCGGTGCTCCAGGGACCAGACCCGGACGATCACGCCCTGATCTCGCAACCCCGACTCGATACGCTGGACCGTGATCGAATTGCCCCTGACGGAGGGGAAATAAAAGGGAGTGACAATGCCCAGTTGCATCTGCCTCCTCAGCGACTGAAGAGCTGCCGCAGCACCTTCCCCAGTTCCTTATTCCGGTCGTCCCCCATAAGTTTGCTGACTTCTGTTTTGATGCGTCCCTCGATACGGCCCATTTGAGGGGTTACCACCGGGTCAGATGAGGTCCCTTGTACCTTGGCTTCAAGCGTCACTTTCGCCACCTTGGCTGTCACGTCGAAGTCCATGGTCTGATTGAGTAGGTTGAAACTCCCGGCAGCATAGAACTTAGCCCCGTCCCGAAGCAGCGTCAGATCCCTGGTTCGCAGGATCCCACCGTCGAGAGTCAAATGGGCGCTGAGTCGGTCGAACTCGTTCAAGGTGGGAGAAGGGACGCCTAACCCCTTCAGGATAGGATCCACAGTTTTGGAGAGCCGTTCCAGAGGCGCGTAGCCGGTTACGCGCCCGTTCGTCACGGCTATGTCGGTCTGACCTGAGGTCCTGGCGAGCGCCCCAGGCCCAAGTTGCCCCGAGATCTCCATCTTCGAGCTCAGCGTCATCATCCCACGTAACAACCTCCACCGCGGCTCTTGGATTGCAGCCAGCAATGGTTCGATTTGGACCCCTTCAAGCTGCGTGGTGACCCTTGCATGTGGCGCCTGCCTACTGAAGGAGAGCGCCGCG
>JANGEZ010000189.1:0-5407 GCA_031838355.1 Candidatus Methylomirabilis sp. bin48
AGCGAACCGTCGGTGGTGGCGGTCAAAAAAGGAACCAACATAGTCCTGCAGGTGGGACGTGACGCTAAGGAGATGCTCGGTCGGACCCCTGGTAGCATTGTCGCTATTCGCCCGTTGAAGGACGGCGTCATCGCCGACTTCGATATTACTGAGGCAATGCTCAAGCATTTCATCATCAAGGTCCACAACCGGAAAGCGCTGGTTCGCCCTCGGATCGTGGTCGGCGTCCCCTCCGGTATCACTCAGGTCGAGAAACGCGCCATTCGCGATGCTGCGGAGCAGGCTGGGGCACGCGAGGTCTACCTGATGGAAGAACCCATGGCCGCAGCGATCGGGGCTGGGCTCCCGATCCAGGACCCCGTAGGCAGCATGATCGTCGACATCGGAGGAGGCACAACCGAGGTGGCCGTCATCTCCCTGGCGGGGATCGTGTACGCCAAGTCGGTCAGGATTGCCGGAGACGAGATGGATGAGGCGATTGTCCAGTACCTGAAGCGGAAGTACAACCTGCTCGTAGGAGAACGGACCGCAGAGAGCGTGAAGATCCAGATCGGGTCGGCATTTCCGTTCGACGAGCCGCGCAAGATCGAGATCAAGGGTCGCGACCTGATTGAGGGCATCCCCAAGGCGGTTACCATCAACGACAGCGACATCCGAGAGGCCCTTCACGATCCGATCTATGCCATCCTGGACGCGGTCCGAACGGCTCTAGAGCGAACACCGCCAGAACTGGCCGCTGACATCGCGGATAAGGGGATTGTGATGGCCGGCGGTGGGGCCATGCTTCACGGCCTTGATCTCCTCATCTCCCATGAAACCCACCTGAAGGTGCGGGTGGCTGAAGACCCGCTCTCGTGCGTCGTACTCGGAACAGGGAGGGCGCTGGACGAGCTGGATCTCCTCAAAAGGGTGTGCCTCGAGGCGTAGTGCGGTCTACCAGACGGCCTGCCGATCCTCTCGCTTTAGATGCCAAGACTTCACGTCTCCCCGCAACTAAGTATACGTAGACCGTAGGGACAGGCATGACTCGGCTGCTGCTCCGATATCGGCGGGTGCTGGTCCTCCCGACCGCCCTGCTCTTGGCCTTCGTGCTGATGACACTACAGGCGCGCAGCGGCAGCGCCGTCGCCGACTTCACGCGGCTGATCCTTCTCACCTCCATCTCCCCGTTCCTTCGACTTACCACGAAGAGCTTCGACATCACTGCTACGCTCTGGAATGAGTACGTCGATCTCCGCCGGGTCAGCCGCGACAATCAGCTCTTGAAGGAGGAGGTTCGGCAACTCCGAGCTGAGGTGGGTGAGCTACACGAGACAACCCTGGAGTACTCTCGCTTGAGCCAACTCTTCCAGATGAGTAACCGAGTGGGTACGGAGGCGATCGTCGCCAAGGTGATCGGAAAGGACGCCACGAACTGGTTCAGAACGATCCTGATCGACAGGGGGGCGGATCGAGGGATCCAGCGCCATATGGCGGTCGTGACCGCCGAAGGGTTGGTGGGGAGAGTGGTGGACGTGATGGCGCGTACGGCTCGAGTGCAGCTCATTACCGACCCGGAGAGCGCCGTGGGCGTTCTTATCCAGCGAAGCCGCGTCGTCGGGGTCGCAGCGGGGAGCCTGGGGGGGACCACCCAGATCAAGTATCTTCCGTTGATGGCGGACGTGGCCGTCGGCGACCAGATCATCACATCGGGGATGGGCGGCATCTTTCCGAAAGGCATCCCGGTGGGTAGGGTCGTACGATCAGGCCGGCCGACGAGCGGGGCCATGTTTCAATCGACCGAGGCGCAGCCTCATGCCAACTTCTCGCGTCTGGAGGAAGTGATGGTCCTGAAACGGCTGCCATCGAGCGACTTGTCATGGGCAGACAGGGAGCCTCTGCCGTGATCGCGTTCCTGCTCGCGCTCTTCAGCACTTGCCTCCTTCAGACCGCCATCGTCCCGCGCCTGGCCATAGGCGGTATTCAGCCGGACCTGTTTCTAATCCTTCTCTTCGGGCTGAGTCTGTCAGCAGGACCAGAGCTGACAGCAGCCGCCGGTTTCTTCATCGGACTATACCAGGACTCCCTCTCCGGCGCCCCCCTTGGGCTCAACGCGTTCACGTTGAGCCTGATCGGCTTCCTGGTGAGCCGGTTGAGTCGACAAGTGAAGACGACGGAGCTCCCGGGGCGATTTGCCCTGCTCTGTCTGGCTGGCCTATTATCCGGGCTCATCACCCTCCTGCTCCTCCGCTTCTTCCACGCGCCCCGCCCCATAGCTTCAGCTCTCCTGTGGACCGCGCTGCCAGGAGCGCTCTACACCGCAATGCTAGGGACCGGGCTGCTTGCCATGCTGAAGCCACAGACCACCAGGGGTCTTACCCGATGAGCGGGGAGCGTGAGACCTCGAACCCCTATGTCTCCTTCCAGAAACGGATCACGGTTGGAGCCTTTCTGATCTCCGGGGCCATCCTGATCCTGCTGCTCCGTCTCTGGGCGCTACAGATCCTGGAAGGCGAACGCATGCTCCTCCTCTCCCGCAATAACCGCCTGCGCCTGCGGCCGGCCGAGGCGCCCAGAGGGCTCATTCTCGACCGAAACGGAGTGCTCATGGTGGAGAATCTGGCGTCCTTCGACCTGTATGCCTTGCCGGAGGACATGCCTGATGTCGAGGAGACCACACGCCACCTCGCCGAGATCCTCCAGTCCTCACCAGACGAGCTGAGGCAGCGCGTCTCGCAAAGGCAGGGCGCACAGCTCGAGCCTGTACTGCTGCGCAAAGGAGTAGATGAGCGAACCGTGATGGCTATTGAGGAGCAAAAGATCGATCTTCCGGGGGTCAGCCTCCGAGTCAGACCGGTACGCACCTATCCCAAGGGCAGCTCGGCCGCCACCCTGCTGGGCTACGTTGCCGAGGTGAGCCATGCGCAGCTCAAGTCTAAGGAATTTCTGGACTTCCGCCCGGGTGAGACAATGGGACAGGCCGGGATCGAGCGGCGATACGACGCGTTCATACGAGGCGTCGACGGCGGGGAGCAGGTGGAGGTGGATGCGAACGGAAAAGTAAGCCAGTCGATCCAGCGGGTTGAACCGCAGCCCGGGTTTAACCTGCACCTCACTCTCGATAACCGACTGCAGCAGGTTGCAGAGGAGGCCTTCCAGGGCAGAAGCGGAGCGCTCATCGCCGTACATCCATCCACCGGTGAAATTCTGGCTATGGTGAGCCAGCCAACGTATGACCCAAATCAGTTTTCCCGGCGGATGACCCCAGAGCAGTGGCGCGGGCTTATCTCGAACCCTCATCATCCCATGCAGAATAAAGGGCTCCAGGGCCAGTACCCACCCGGCTCCATCTTCAAGCTAGTAACCGCGCTTGCTGCCCTCGAGAAGGGCGCGATCACTCCCGAGACGAAGTTTTCCTGTAACGGCTCCTTCAGCCTCGGATCCCACGTCTTCCATGACTGGAAGAAGGGCGGCCACGGGACGCTGAATCTTCAGCAGGGGATTGCCAACTCTTGCAACATCTACTTTTACAATGCCGCCCTCAAAACCGGGATCGAGGAGATCACCCGCGTTGGCCGGGAGCTGGGGCTTGGCGCCACCTCCGGGCTTGGGCTGGGCGATGAAGCGAGAGGGGTCATCCCATCTCCAGGGAGCATCTCAACCAAGCCTGGTGGATGGTATCCCGGCAACACCTTGATGGCCGGGATCGGTCAAGGGATGGTCACCGTCACACCGATGCAGGCAGTGATGATGGTCTCCGCCATCGCGAACGGTGGGACCCTCTACCGCCCATGGGTCGTGCGAAGAGTAGAAACGCTGAACGGGGAACTAATTGAAGAGTACGGCCCGGAGTTCGTCCGGAAGGTGAACATCGACCCCGATAATCTGGCTATCGTCCGGGAGGGGATGCAGGCGGTCGTGAGCGAGGGAACAGGGATTCGCGCTAAGATCCCCGGGCTTAGGGTGGCCGGAAAAACGGGGACTGCACAGGTGGTTGGCAATGGGGGCCCGCTAAGAGGAGATCAACGGGACCATGCCTGGTTCGTAGCCTTCGCGCCCGCAGACAATCCCCAGATCGCTATTGCCGTAGTGGTGGAGCATGGCGGGTTCGGCGGCCAAGTAGCTGCACCGATTGCGAAGAGCCTCCTGGAGACGTGGTTCAAGCTCCCTAAGGAGCCGCAGACAGTTCAGACTGCTGAGCTGGAATCGGCCGAAGGGGACTGATGAGAGCGCCTATCTCGTGTTGATCGACCGTCGCGTCCTGCCCGCCTTCGACTGGCGATTGGCTGCCTCCGCTGCCGGGCTTGCCGTCCTGAGCGTGCTGATTATCTACAGCACGAGCGGTCTGCATTCCTCGCTCTTCCGGAGATCGCTGTACCTCAAGCAGGCGACCTGGGCGGTGATGGGGCTCTTCGCCATGATCCTGCTCTGCGGGCTCCATTACCGGACGATCTGGCGCCTTGCCTACCCTATCTATGGCGTAATCCTCACCACCCTGTTGCTCACCGCCCTGATCGGCCGATCCGGCCTCGGCGCCCAGCGATGGCTCAGCATCGGATCGTTCGCATTTCAACCGTCAGAGTTCATGAAGCTGTCACTCATCCTCCTGCTGGCCCGCTACTTTGAAGATCACAAGGACGATCTGCGAGCGCCGTGGATCTTTATCCCGCCGATCTTCCTGACCCTCTTGCCTGCGGCTTTAGTCCTGCGGCAACCCGATCTTGGCACCGCCATCATGCTGCTCTTCACCTCCGTCAGCATCCTGGTGCTGATGGGACTGAGGATGCGCTACTTCGTTATGCTCGGTGCGTTTGGAGCGGTCATCGCCCCTGTGCTCTGGCGCCTCCTACATGACTACCAAAAGAGCCGGATCCTCGTATTTATTGATCCTGCCATGGATCCCATGGGCGCGGGCTATCACCTCGCCCAATCGAAGATCGCCGTCGGCTCTGGAGGACTCCTCGGAAAGGGATGGATGGCGGCCACGCAGAGCCAGCTTAACTTTCTGCCGGCAAATCACACCGACTTCATCTTCGCCGGCTTTGCGGAGCAATGGGGCTTCATTGGATCCCTCGGCCTGCTCCTGCTCTACGCCTATCTCTTCTCAAAGGGTCTGCGCCTCGCCAAAGATGCCCGCGACCTGTTCACCATGGTCACAAGCTTCGGCATTGTCAGCATGATGGCCCTGCAGGTTGTGATCAACGTCGGGATGGTGGTCGGGATCCTGCCGGTGGTCGGTATCCCTCTCCCACTACTTTCCTACGGCGGCTCTGCCATGCTAGTGAACCTGCTGGCCGTCGGTCTCCTGCTCAATATCCGAATGCATCGCTATCTGTATTGAGGCTGCACTGGTAACTACTTAGGTAGATAGACTGTAGGCTGTTAGACTGTAGGGACGCGCACAGATGAGCCAGGCGTTTGCCGAATG
>JANGEZ010000190.1:0-2586 GCA_031838355.1 Candidatus Methylomirabilis sp. bin48
GGTGAAGATCGGGTCCGCGAGATTGCGAGGATGCTGGGGGCAAAGGGGCGATCGGATACCCCCCTGCACCATGCCCGGGAGATCATGGAGACTGCCAGGCGGTGGAAGGCTGCGAGGGCGCCAGGAGCTTCTGCTTGACAGAGTGCCGTGAGCGGTCTACACTACAGCACGTTAATAATCCGTAAATGAGAGGCTGGTAGCCTCCTCTCTATTTTTGAACGCCTTGATCCAGGAGGACCAAACAGTGTACGCGATTATCGAGTCGGGAGGTAAGCAATGCCGTGTGAGCGCTGGCGACATTGTCACCCTTGAGCGAATCGAGGGCGAGGCAGGGAAGCAGGTGGAGCTTTCGAAGGTGTTGCTGGTGGCCGATGGAGACCAGGTGAAGATCGGGGCTCCTTACTTGCAAGACGCGCTGGTTGTGAGCGAGATCGTCAGACAGGGGCGTGGGCCCAAGATTATCGTGTTTAAATTCAAACGGCGAAAACGGTATCGGCGTACGCAGGGACACCGTCAGGAGCAGACCACCTTACGAATCAAGGAAATTAGGGTATAGGGTGCAAGAGATAGGGTCTAGGGTTTTAGGGTAGAGGGTATAGAATAATGGTCATAACTGCTTTTACTATACCCTGCACCCTAAACCCTCTACCCTGTATTTGGAGGAAAAATGGCACATAAAAAAGGGATGGGGAGTTCCCGGAATGGCCGGGATAGCCAAAGTCAGCGACTGGGCATGAAGGTCGCATCAGGGCAGACCGTGCCGGGTGGTAGCATTCTGCTCCGCCAACGCGGTACCCGCTTCAAACCGGGTAAGAATGTTGGGATCGGCTCTGATGATACGCTGTATGCCAGGGTATCCGGGGTTGTGACTGTCGAACGCCGAGGGGTGCAAGGCCGCTTCCTCAGCATTATTACGGCAGTCTGACCTGCCTGGCGGTAGACAGGCGCGTTCACTTGACGCTCGTCGATGAGGCCCGCATTCTGGTCAAGGCGGGGGATGGGGGTCGGGGCTGTATCAGCTTCCGGCGAGAGGCGCATGTCCCGAGAGGCGGGCCGGACGGAGGCGATGGAGGCGATGGCGGGAGTATCTATCTTGTTGCCAGTCGTTCGTACCGAACCCTCAGCGACCAGAAGTATCACCGGCACTCTCGCGCCAAAGACGGAGCGCACGGCCGCGGCAGGAAGATGCATGGTCGGCGCGGCGTCGAGCTGATCATCTCGGTCCCGCTTGGTACGGTCGTCGTGGATGGCGACACAGGGGAGCTTCTAGCCGATCTGGTTGAGGACGGACAGCGGTTACTGGTCGCCAAGGGAGGGAAAGGCGGCCGGGGCAATTCCCACTTCGCCACCCCCACCCTGCAGGCCCCTCGCAGGGCCGATCCTGGGCAACAGGGGCAGGAACGGTGGCTTCATCTCACCTTAAAACTACTCGCCGAGGTCGGCCTGATTGGCCTTCCCAATGCGGGAAAATCCGCTCTTCTCTGTCGTATCTCTTCCGCTCACTCGAAGGTAGCAGAGTACCCCTTTACGACGCTTACCCCACACCTGGGAACCGTTGAGATCGATCTGCTGGGCGCCTTCGTGGTGGCTGATATCCCTGGCCTGATCGAGGGGGCATCCTTGGGCGCAGGTCTCGGAATCCGTTTTCTGCGACACATCGAACGGACCCGCCTGTTGGTGCATGTCATTGATGTCTCTGACACTGCACGGGATCCTCGAGAAGCGCTGGCGGTGGTCGAGGAAGAACTCCGAGCCTTCAATCCTGAGCTGCTCACGCGTCCCCGCGTCATTGCCGCCAACAAGATCGATCTTCCCCATGACACCCATCTCCCCATGTTGCACGCCCTCTGTGTGGAGCGGGTTCTCCCCCTTTTCACGATGTCAGCCGTGACCGGTGAGGGGGTCGAGCGACTCGTCGAGTACCTGACCGATCAGGTCCAGAAAGATTCCAAACGTCAGGCTCCGATGGAGTGTCAAGTTCCATGAAAAAACATGCCCTTGACCCTATACCCTACCCCCTATACCCTAAACCCTGGTGATCTGTCCCATGAGTCGCGCGGAAAGATCATTGCCGGACGATCGAGCCGCCCCTTCGACAAAGTCCGAGGTGAGCCGGGTCGAACCGCTCAGGACAGGCGTGCTGGAGGCAAAACGGTTAGTCGTGAAGGTCGGCTCGGCCGTCCTGTCCAAGGGCGATATCGTTTTACACCAGGCGACGCTGGAGCGGATCTGTCGTGAGCTCGTCTGGCTCCGAAAGGAGGGGTATCAGGTGGTCCTGGTCTCCTCTGGCGCCATCCTGGCTGGGATGGGTCGACTTGGACTGACCGAGCGGCCCGGGAGCATCCCCTTGAAGCAAGCCGCTGCCGCCGTCGGCCAGAGCCTGCTCATGCGCCACTACGAGGAGGCCTTCGCACCCTATGGCCAGAAGCTTGGGCAGCTTTTGCTTACCCAGGAGGACTTTCGTTCGCGACACCGGTACCTCAATGCGCGCAATACCTTATTTACGCTGCTCCACCTGGGGGTACTCCCCGTCATCAACGAGAACGACACGGTCGCAGTGGAGGAGATTAAGTTCGGGGATAATGA
>JANGEZ010000191.1:0-5903 GCA_031838355.1 Candidatus Methylomirabilis sp. bin48
CCAAATGGCGGGTGAGAGCTCGTTCCACAGGAGGCTTCCAGCCAGCCCGAGTCGGATCGCCCCGAAGGGCCGGTCGTTGAGGCTAAGAGGCAGCGTCGTCTCAAATACCTGGTGCTGGCGGGCTAGCGCCAGGAGCTGACGAAGAGGGTTCATCTCCTGCAACTGTTCGATCTTCGGCCGGGATGGGGCCTTGTGTCCTTCGCGGGAACGCTGGCTGTGCATGAGGACTGTATCCGAGCGGTTAGTGATCATAGCATAGACCAAGTGCGGGGAATAGCCGATGCTGGCATCGAGAAGCGCGCGGAGCTCTTGATCGCTGCGCAGAGCAACCTCTGGACGGCTCCCCCGTGCACGAGCCATCGCTCGAGTACTACCGGAGAAGATTTGCTGTGCCTGCAGGTTGCCCTTTTCCGCCGCATGCTGAACCACCAGGCGGGTAGTAGTCGAGAGGTGAACAACTAACGTGAGTGAGACGATCAGGAAGACCAGAAGACTGATGCCGAGGATTTCCTTACCTCGGATGCCAAGTGTCATGTGGACTTATTCCTGGGCGTTGGCCAAGGAGGAGGCTTCTTCCCGATAGCGGGCTAACTTGTTGTGCAGCGTCTTCAGGCTGATCCCAAGGATCTCCGCAGCCCGGGTCTTGTTCTGGTTCGTGCGTCCCAGCGTTGTGAGAATCAAGGCCTTTTCTGCCGCATCAATCGTGATTCCGACGGGGATGTTGATCTCCGGGGTCGGCCCAGGACGCTGACTGGGGAAGTTTGGCGGCAGATCGGCTGAGGTGACCATGTTTCCCTGGGCCACAAGGACGGCCCGCTCCAGCACATTCCGAAGCTCCCGGACGTTGCCGGGCCAATCGTGCCTGGTCAGGAGCGCGAGCGCTCCTGCGTCCACACTGCGCACCGCCGTGCCATATTTCTCTTTAAACTCCTCGATAAACGATCGGATGAGGAGCGAGAGGTCCTCGCGCCGCTCCCGCATGGGTGGGAGGTGGACGCTGAACACGTTCAGCCGATAGTAGAGGTCCTCGCGGAGCAAGCCATCCTGGACAGTTTGTGCCGGATCCTTATTCGTTGCGGCGACTACCCGGACATCTATGCGGATTTCCCTGGCTCCGCCCAGTCGACGAAAGCTGCCCTCCTGAAGGATCCGGAGGAACTTGGCCTGGGTGGAGACCTTCATCTCCGCGACCTCATCAAGAAAGATGGTTCCGCCATCCGCCAGCTCAAAGCATCCCATTCTCCGCTCGGTAGCGCCGGTAAACGCCCCTTTCTCGTGACCGAAGATTTCGCTCTCCAGCAGCGTCTCCGGAATGGCGGCGCAGTTGATCGGGACGAAGGGGCCTTGCTTCCGTGTGGAGAGGTCGTGAATCGTCCTGGCCGCCAGCTCCTTTCCGGTTCCGCTTTCCCCCCAGATGAAGACCGGCGCAGTGCTAGGCGCCGACAATTCAAGCAGTCGGTAGACCTCCTGCATAGCACGCGTATTGCCAACCAGTCGGCCGAACCGGCCCAGGTGACGGACCTGGTGGCGCAGCAGCTTGACCTCCTTCAACACCGCTCCACGCTCGAGAGCCTTCTCTACAAGGACGCGAAGCCGCCCGATATCGACCGGCTTAGTGAGGTAGTCGTAGGCCCCTTCTTGCATCGCCTGGACCGCAGTCTCGATGGTCCCCTGGCCGGTCAAAATAATCAGGGAGGGGAGGGTAGCGTCATTCTTGAGAGTTCGCAGCAGCGTGAGACCGTCCATCTTTGGCATCACGAGATCAGCGATGATGAGAGAGGGTTGCAACTCTGACGCTCTCTCCAGAGCCTCCTGACCGTTGGCAGCGGCAGTGACCGTATAACCCCAGCTTGTGAGAAGCTCCTGGAGCCCCGCTCTGGAGGCAGGTTCGTCCTCTGCGATTAAGATCTTTGCTTTTGCCATTATAATTCTGAGAGAAAAGGTTTTCGGCAAGCCTGTTTTATCATAGGGGCTTTTCCCGATTTTGTGAAGTATTGTTCGTTAACCCTGCTTGAAAACCTCTACAGTCCTGTGGTAATGTGCGGCATCAAGATGCGAAGCGCAGGGAGGCTCAAAATCAGCAAGCTCATGCAGCGATTCGGGATCTGGGCATTGGTGTCTTCCGTCATGGTCCTGACGGGCTGCACCATGTTTTTTCCTGAGATCGTCCCTCCAGCCGGGGCCCCCGCCGAAGCGAAGCGGCTTTCCTTCACGATGATCGCCCGCAACTACCGCTGTGAGCCCTCCGTTATCGTGGTAGACCGGGAAGGGAGATCGGTGCTGGTCAAGGTGAGTATTCGGAGCGACGGCGCCAAACACGTCTTTTCTATCCCAGACCTAGAGATCAGGCGCTATCTCGAGCCGGGTCAAGAAATAACCGTTGAGTTCCTGGCAGAGCGTTCCGGAGTCTTCGATTTCGGCTGCACTCGGTTTCCGCTGATCACCCCACTCGACCACAAGGGCAAGCTGGCCATCAAATGAGGTATGGCAGTGAGGAGGTCATGTGTGCTGATCTGCCCCATTGCCGAAGGATCAATTCTTACGAGCGGCTGAGGCGCTCCCCATCGTCAAGACGAAAATACGGGTTGGTGAAGGTAGAGATAGAGCGCCTGAGCCGGGGTGGTAAGCCGCGCCTTCCCGAGATAGATCTCGAGGGGCTGCGATAGAACCGTCCTTCATTGGGAAACGATCACCATGCATCCTCGCTAGCTTGGGGATGATAGCGTGCTGCACTTGTTGTACTCAGCCACGACATTGTCGGTTGGGCCGACGGCGATGGCTTGTCCATGATGTAGGCAAAGGGTTCTATGGCAGGTATCCTGGATCAGCTTGAGATCGTGGGAGACCAGCAGGATCGTGACGCCCTTTGCTTTGAACGTGTCCATGCGTGCCTCACACTTCTTCTTGAAGGCGGCGTCCCCCACCGAGAAGAGCTCGTCAATCAGCAGGAGGTCCGGCTCCACATCGGTGGCAATCGCAAACCCGAGGCGTGCAGACATCCCGACCGAATAGTTCATCAAGGGGACATCGATAAACTCCTCTAGCTCCGCGAACTCTACGATGCTGGCAAATCGCCTTTCCAGCTCTTTCTGCGAAAACCCCAGAAGGGAGCCATAGAGGAAGATATTCTCTCGCCCGGTCAGATACGGGTCGAACCCGGCCCCGAGTTCGATGAGGGGGGCGATCCGTCCCCGCACGACGACACTTCCAACGGAGGGCGGGATGATGCCGGCGATCACCTTCAGGAGCGTACTCTTTCCTGCCCCGTTCGCTCCGATAACACCGAAAATCTCCCCTGAGTGTACTGTAAAGGAGATCGCTCGGAGGGGCCAAAACTCATCCTGTTCGCCCCTACGCCCTTTCACCATTCGAATGACGTACTCCCGTATTGACCGAATTCGCTCCCGATGCAATAGCAGACGGATGGATAGATCTTCAACCGCCAGGACCGGCAAGCGCCCTCGTGGAGATACGGGGGCTGAAGCCTGAGGGATCTCGACTGCTCCGGGAGCCTGAACGAGTTGAGACGCTGGGCCTCTCACTCGTCCTTCAGACATAGTGGATGAACCGGGATTCGAATCGGTGAAAGACGATCCATCCGACGGCGAGGGTTGCCAGCGAGAGCGCGAGTCCGGAGATGAGCGAGATCGCTGCCGGCGCTGTTCCCTGGTAAATGGGAGCGCGGAGAGATTCCAGGAGACCGTACATAGGATTGAGGTGGAGGAGGAGTTTGAACTTATCTGGGATGATCTCCGCAGGATAGAAGATCGGGGTGGCGTAGAACCACGCTAATAGACCTGCCTCGTAGAAGTACTTCACGTCCCGGAAGAAGACATTGAAGGTTCCCAGGAGCAAGGCGATACCTAAGGCAAAACAGGTCAGGCTCAAAAGGGGGACCGGCAGCCACAGGAGGTTCAGACTGAAACTCGCTCCAAGAGCCATCATCAAGATAAAGAGTGGGACCAGCGTGAAAACAAAGTTCACGATCTGCGAAACAATGGCCGCGACCGGGAAGATCGCCTTGGGAACAAAGACCTTTCGGATGATGGAACCGTTGAGGACGACGCTGTCCAGGCCCCTGGAGGTTCCCAGAGAGAAGAGGTTCCATCCCAGCAGGGCGGTGAGCACATAGAGCGGATAGTGCGGTTGGCCGCCGAATATCCTGGAAAAGACCATCGTAAAGATGACCATAGCGAGGAGGGGATTTAACACGGTCCAGGCGAACCCAAGCACTGACCGCTTATAGCGAAGCTTGATTTCCCGGATGACAAGTTGGCGGAGCAGTTCCCGATACCGGAGGATGGAGCGGAGCGGGCCGGTGGAGGAGTGATCGGAGAGGTATATCCCTCGGACGGGGTTAGTTGCCATCAGTACAGACTCACCTCGGACACGCCGAGGTCAGTTGGCACAGCTCCCTCACCCGCTTGGCGCACAACTCGAGCCCGCGCTACCCATGGTACCAGAACCGATGATCTTGCGTTCGCCTTTAAAGCTGAAAGCGGAAAACTGCTTTTCTACAGCCGCCCCTGGGCAGCTTGGGCATTCTACTAAGGCATCACGGTCCAGGACGAGTTTTTCAAATACCTGGCCGCAGCTCGTACAACGATACTCGTAGATAGGCATACGTGACTCCACCCTGCAGGGTTATTCTCCGCCGCGCTGGACGTAGCTTTTCACGAACTCCTCAGCGTTCTCCTCAAGGACCTCGTCGATCTCATCCATGAGTTCGTCAAGATCCTTCCTGAGCTTCTTCCCTTTTTGTATGGTCTCGGGGTTCGGCTCGGCCGCCTCAGGTGGGGCATCGCCAGCCTCGCGCTTTTGCTTTCGTTCCTGCTCCGCCATGTCTCACTCCTTCACCCGTCTCACCGAGACGCCTGCCAGACGAGGTGTTGTACCTCCGGTAACAGGAGCTTTGTCAGGGCGAGACGGACTGCGTCCTCCGAACCTGGGAGGGATACAATCACCTTCCCTTTCGCCGTCCCGCACAGGGCACGGCTCATCAAGGCGGCGCTCCCGACCTCGTGGAAGCTCAGACTTCGAAACAGCTCGCCGAAACCAGGCAGCACCTTGTCCAGTAAAGGACTAATAGCTTCAATCGTCTGATCCTTCTTACTGAGCCCGGTCCCTCCGGTCATAACGATCAGATCAACCTCCTCTTCACACAGCTTCTTCATGACCTCCCTCAGGCCTTTAGGATCATTCTTCAAGATCATCGAGGCGACCTGACAATGGCCGGCCTCATTCAGCAGCGATTCAATGAGTCGGCCTGAGTGGTCGTCTTCCGACTTGCGACTATCGGTGATGCTGAGCCTCACGTATCGAATCGGCCCAATCTTGTTCGCCTCTGCATGGTGATCGTGAACGCCCATAGGTACCCCGATGAGATTAAGGCTCTGTCCAGCCTGGGATGGCCACCTCTCAATGTGTAATATAGGGGAATAATCGATTCCGGTCAATGCGGACAGCCGCAACAGGTTGTGTTCTGTAATCGTACTCCCTTACTCTCGGAGAGAGATCAGTTCCTTTATGTTGCGTGCGACCGGATCAACTGCATGAACTCATTTCGGCTCTCGATCCGCTCGCGGAAGATCCCGTGCATCGATGAGGTCACGGCCTTGCTATTCTGTTTCTCCACGCCGCGCATCATCATGCAGAGGTGCTGGGCTTCCATGACGACGGCCACCCCACGTGGCCGCAGGGCCTCTAGAAGCGCGTTGGCGATCTGGGAGGTCAGACGCTCCTGCACCTGGAGCCGGCGACTGTACATCTCCACCAGTCGAACCAGCTTGCTCAACCCGACAATCTTGCCGTCCGGTAAGTAGCCGACGTGGCACTTACCGAAAAAAGGAAGCAGATGATGCTCGCACAAGGAAAAAAAGTCGATATCCTTGACCACGACGATC
>JANGEZ010000192.1:0-3377 GCA_031838355.1 Candidatus Methylomirabilis sp. bin48
CTGTCTGCCACGCCCTGAAGCGCATCCAGGATACCGTTTACCCACACAGGATCCGGAAGAGCCGGTAGTATTGGCAGCCGCTTTACGTCACAAGGCGTGGAGGGTTGAGAGTATACGATTACTTCGCGATGGCCCGCTGCCTCCGTTGCAGGTAGGCATTCCGCACTGCACTGTACAAGTCAACGGTCGACTCTTCAACGCTCTCGAACAATTCCAGGTTCTGCGACCGGGCATTGACGGTATCTCCGCCCCTACTCCCAAACGATGCGGCTAACGGGATGAAGTAATTCAGTGGGTTCATCGCCGTGTCCGCCAGAAAGCCGAAGGCGTCACGGGCCGTTAGCGGAGGCAACAAGGGTAAGATTAAATAGGGACCGGGGCCCACTCCCCAGATGCCCAACGTTTGGCCGGTGTCCGCATCACTCTTTTCAAGCCCCACCTTCTTCGCGACATCGAACAAGCCGACGACACCCGCCGTTGTGTTGATGCCGAAGCGAGCTAGTTCGGTACCGGCCCCCTTGAATTTAGCCTGGAGCAGGTTGTTGACCAGGCGGCGCGGCATACCGATGTTATCGAAGGCGTTACCGAGGCTTTCTTGCACAGGGTCCGGCAGATAATCCCACGTAGTCGCCACCGGTTTCAGGACATACCGATCGAACACATTGTGGTTGAAGTCGAAGATCTTTTCGTTGTAAGGCTCCCAGGGGTCGTATTCCTCTA
This sequence comes from Candidatus Methylomirabilis sp. bin48, assembly GCA_031838355.1. GTDB lineage: Bacteria > Methylomirabilota > Methylomirabilia > Methylomirabilales > Methylomirabilaceae > Methylomirabilis. The sequence goes on from JANGEZ010000192.1 coordinate 721, forward strand.
TTTGCTCTGTCTCCAGCATCACCGCGCCTTCCACTTGTCGGGCAGCATCTTCACCGGTCGATTGCGGATCCTCCGCCATTGCGCTAGACGCGCCGACCAAGCCTACGATTGTCACTGCAACGGCCAATTCACCCAACCACGATAATGATCTCCTGCCCCAGTGTCCCACCCTTTCTCTCCTTTCCTTGGTCAAAGCCGATGTTCGCGATTGCTTATCGACACCACTTCCCTGGTGCCTCACCTTCGTCGCTCCTCAAAAAGGCCTATCATCTTTACCATAAATTGTCTTTCTTGTCGCGCAAAAATATGCAGCAAAAATATACAGCCCGTGCAATCGCCTGAAAGCCTTTCTTGCTAAAATATGAGATAGGTTATTTTCTGTAGCTGATCCGATAAATTACATCTGCCCTATCGTCCGAAACCAGTATCGCGCCGTTTGGGCTGAGGGCCATTGAACGGGCGTTGGGGACATGGCTCGCGTAGATGCCGATCTCAAACCCTGTCGGCAGTGTGATCTGGTGGAGCGGCAACCCCTGCGTACTGTCTGCTCCCCGACACGATACTGGTCCCGTCAGCAACACAAGCAAAGAAAGGACGAGTTGAGGGCCGCGCATCAGGGGATCAGTAAGACCTTTCCTCTGGTCTTGCGCTCTTCGAGGTAGCGATGGGCGAGCGGGGCTTCCTCAAGCGGGAATGTCGCGTCGATCCGCACGGTGAGCGAACCGGCCGTGATCCAGTCGAACAGATCCGATGCCCGCTTCAGCAGTTCGGTTCGGTCGAGTGTATAGTGCATCAGGTTAGGACGGGTCAGATACAGTGAACCCTTGGTGCTGAGCACCTGGGGGTTCAGCGGCGGCACTGGCCCGCTGGACTGGCCGTAGAGCACGAGGTACCCACGAGGCGTGAGACAGTTTAGGCTCTTGTCGAAGGTGGCCTGCCCGACCGAGTCGTAGACCACGTTTACTCCCTTGCCATTCGTCAAGCGCTTAGTTTCCGTTTCGAAGTCCGCCTGCGTATAGAGGATCACCTCATCGGCACCGGCCTGTCTCGCCAGATCTGCCTTCTGCTCGGTCGAGACGGTCCCGATGACCCAGGCTCCCCGCCGCTTGGCCATCTGGACCAGGAGCAGGCCGACGCCACCCGCGGCCGCATGTATCAGCGCGCTGTCGCCCGGCTGCAGCGGATAGGTGCTGTGGGTCAGATAGTGCGCGGTCAGCCCCTGCAGCATCACCGCCGCCGCCACCCGTACCTCCAATGCGTCCGGGATCGGCACCAGCCTTCGCGCCGGGACCACTGCATACTCCGCGTAGGCGCCCACATGCATGGCATAAACGACGCGGGCTCCCGGCGTGAGGTCAGACACGCCCGGGCCGACCGCATCTACCACGCCGGCTGCCTCCCGGCCTGGGATCACCGGCAGCGAGTCAGGATATTGGCCTCTCCGCTGGTAGATGTCGATATAGTTGACCCCCACCGCGTCAAGCTTGACCCGCGCTTCGCCCACACCGGGCTCGGGGAGAGCCACCTCCTCGTAGCGAAGCACTTCAGGACCGCCATACTCGTGCATGCGAATCGCGCGCATACTGTTGTCTCCTTCTGGAAAAGCCGTCAGCCTTCTGCCAGGTATTGAGGCTGAAGACCGAAGACTGAAGTAGTCTAAAAGCTCTTCCGCCTTCAGCCTATCTACCTTCAGCCTTCAGCCTCGGATAGAACTGACGGTTGACAGCTAACACGCTCCTCAGTACGTAACCGACCGGTCATACTCCATGAGTAGTTGGGCGTACCGTTTGATGTCGATCTTCTCGATGTCTGACACACGCTTGAGGTCTTCATCCAAGACCCCCCGGGTCTGGGCTCACCCCCCTCAGACGTAGACCGGGATCTGATGATCCACGGCGAACTGGAATAGCTCGTCGAGTGGAGGTAACCCGTGGGGCTTCACGTGCTGCCGTAATTCCTGTTTGACTAGGACCGTGGCATCAAGCGCAAGGACGATGCCGACATCGATCCCCGATTCCTTCGCCCCTTTGGCCACAAAGAACGGCATCGCCGCCCGCGTGGAGTTGTCGTACCCGTAGGTTGCTGTGATCAGCAATTTGGCCATCGTCCCCTCCATTCTCCATTTGTTCAGCTCTACCTTTCCGTTCCATCCGCTACAGCAGCCCGTTGGCTTTGAAGCTAAAGGGATCGGTCTCGCCGATGACCAAGTGGTCGAGGAAGCGCACACCAACGGTCGCCGCGGCGGCCTTCAGCGCCTGGGTCAGATCTCTGTCATCACTAGATGGCGTGGGGTCACCGCTCGGGTGATTATGGGCCAGAAGGAAGCCGCTGGCCTTATGCGCCAGGGCGCGTTCGATCACCTTCCTGACGTACACGACTGACTGATCGACCGTCCCGCGCTGGAGGCACTCTGCGGCCGTGACAGCATTCTTCGTGTTCACGAAGGCGATGTGAACCTCCTCTTCCGCTAGCCCCTTCAGCTTGGCTTGAAAATAGGCGGCGGCATCCGCGGTGGACCTGAGCACCGTTTTCGCGCCGCGAGGCTCGGTGAGGAAGCGCGCAGCGAGGGGTCGAATCAGCGAAATCAGCGTGGCCGCCTGGGGCCCGATCCCGTCTATTGCTTCCAGGGCTGCCGGCTCAGCCTCAAAGACACGGGC
>JANGEZ010000193.1:0-2969 GCA_031838355.1 Candidatus Methylomirabilis sp. bin48
ACCGGCGCCCGGATATGGGTGTGATCGAGATCGATCTGCGCCTGCTTCAGGGCGGCCTCGCTCTGTTTCACCTGCGCTTCGGCCGACGCGATTTGAGCTATAGCCACTTCGTGTTGGGCATGGGCGGCGCGAAGAGAAAACTGTGCAGCCTGCTCCTGGGCTTTCGCGGCATCGAGGGCCGCGACGCTGGAATCGTAGGTCGCCTGCGCCGAATCGCGCTCCTCAGCCGAGATGCCGCCTTCTTTGAAGAGGTTGATCCGGCTCTTGAGCTTGATCTGGGCGTCCAGGACGGCGACCTTGGCCTTGGCCACATTCGCTTTCGCGGCTTCCAGTGAAGCCTTTGCGTTGGCGATATCGGCCTCGGTTTTCTGGAGCATCGCCCGCGCGTTGAGGACGGCCGCTCGAACGTTTTCCAGATTGCCCTTGGCCTGGTTCACCTTGGCTTCAAAGATCTCCGGATCGATTCTGGCCACGAGTTGCCCTTTCTTAACCTTGGTATTGAAGTCGGCATAGAGTTCCTTGATGTTCCCTGAGACTTGGCTACCGACCTGAACGGTGACTACGGCGTTGGGATTTCCGGTAGCCGAAATAGTTGCCTCGATGTCGCCCCGCTCAACCTTGGCCGTCCGGTACTCGACCCGGTTCTGCCCTCGCAGGTACACCCAGCCACCCAGGACAGAAAGCGCGAGCAGGCCAACGATGACCAACAACACTATCTTCGCTTTTGGCGTCTTCATGGGCATCACAATCACAGCTCAAGCTGATTTTTTTCCAGGATCGTGCCTTTCTGAAGATCGAGATTGGCCAGGTCCTGATTATAGGTTGTGATCGCCTGGATCTCGCTGGCCTGGGCTACCGCCAGATCTCGCTGAAACGAGAGAACGTTAAAGGTAGTCGTGACGCCGGCCTCGAGCCGCTTTTGCTCGACCCGGAGCTGCTCCTCCGCCAGCGCCCGCGCCGCCCTGGTGGCCTCCACGCGCCGGACATCGGCCTCGATTCGCCGGACCGCCTCCCGAACCTGAGAGATGATCTGACGCTTGAGATTCAGCAGGCTTGTCCCAGCCTGATCATGGCTGAGCCTTGCCTGAGTAAATGCCGATCTGGCAGAGCGGTTGCCTAACGGGTACGTGAGGACCAGGGCTGCCGACCATTGCGTAAAGTCGCCCGAGGTCAACCGATCCAGATCGCTGCCGGCGCTGCTGTTAAGGCCGTTGAGGCCGACATTACCCTGCAATTGGAGGCTGGGCAGCAACTGGTTCCGCTTGACCCGCAGATCGAGATCGCTGTTCTGCAGCGTGAGCTTTGCTGCGGTGTACTCTGGCCGCTTCTCCAGGGCCTCCTGGACGCTGGCGTCGGTATTCATCGGCGCTACCTCAAATGGTAGCGTGTCAGCCGGGAGAACCGTCCTAGCCCAGATTCGCTCACCGTCAGGGAAGTTAACGATGAGCTTGAGTTGATCTTCGGCATCCTTGATGGCCTTCTCGGCCAGGATGACATCTTGGACCCGGGCTGCCGCCTGCGCCTCAGCCTGAGTTACCTCGACCGGGGCCGCGACACCGGCTCGCACCCGCGCCTTGTTGAGATCCTCCAGTTCCCTCGCCAGGCGCAGCGAGTGCTTCTGGACCTCCAGGTTCTCAATCGCAAATACCAAGCTCCAGTAGGTACTATGAACGCTGGTAATCACCTGATTCGCCTGCTGACGGAACTGCGTCACCGAGATCGCCTGGTTGTTCCTGGCAATCTTGATCGGCGCGGTATTCACATCGACGCCGAAGTTCTTGAGGAGATCCTGCGTGATGCTCAACGTCAGGAACGTCTTGTAAGAGGGGTTGAACCCTTGCGGGGGTTGGGCAAAAGCCGAGTTGGTATCAAACCGGTTATTGGTCAAGCTCAACGTGTAGCTGGCGCCGAAGGGCAGCTTCTGAGCGAGAGAGGTGTTGATATCGCGATTTTCAATTTCGCTGACCTGTGTCCCTTGAAGAACGTTAAATGTAGGCGTAACCGTCCGGTTCGCATCAAGCGTAAGAGAGAAGGTCGGATCAAAGACCGCCTTCGCGATAGCGATGTCCTCGGATTTGATCTTTGGGTTGTAGTTGGCGATGGCAATATCCAGGTTGTTCTTCACGGCCAGCAGGACGGCCTCTCGCAGGGAAAGGCGGAGTTCGCCCACCTCCGTTAGCTCGGTCCGGCTCGATTCCGCTTGGGGCAACGACTGAACGACCAGGCGCCTCAGATCGTCAGACACCTCGACGCGACTCCGCGCAAACGGGGGGGGAAGGCTGTCCTCCGCCCCCGCCACGACAGCAGGCAGAACAGCCAGCAACATCGCTAATATCGTCCACGAGCAAACTATACGCTGCAACGCCGTCATGCTACCTCCTTAGAAAGACAGGGTTTTGGGCCTCGTCTCTTACCCTACACCCTCCACCCTATACCCCATACCCTATCTTACGGCTTGCGCTCGGACGCCTTTAATCGAGAGGCTGCTGCTTCCTCCGCCCGACGCTCCTCGTCCCACCGCTTGACAAACGCCTCGAAGCGGGGCTGCTGCTCGGCATTCAGGACCGAGCGAATCCGCTGACGCGCCCGCTGTCTCACCTCCTCGAACTGCGGCTGAAGACGCCTGCGCAGTGCCAGAAACTCCTCGCGCGTCTCATCCAGCGCCGCGTTCAATGCACCCATCTGATCCGGTTGGAGCCACACCGCATCCGTCAACTCTCGGACGTAGCGCTCCCGATTGAACTTCCCAGTCCACACAGCCTGGCGCACCGGATCGACCCGGTGCAGGTATGCCGATAAGCTCAGGGCGCCCGCCGCAACGCCCAAGAGAAAGACGGCGAGAAAGGCGAGTCCAACCTTAGCGCGTGTCTCGATCATCTGACCTGTCCCGCGCTTTGCCCTCACCCCTTCCCTCTCCCACCGGGAGAGGGAGCGAGGGTGAGGGCCGCCGCACGTCATCCTGCCTCAAC
>JANGEZ010000194.1:0-3062 GCA_031838355.1 Candidatus Methylomirabilis sp. bin48
CCACCACCTGACGGCGATTCATCCGGTTTTCAGTCGTCAGCTTAAAGCAATACCGCATAAACCTGCGGCACAGCAATGGGCCTGCGAGTTCGGACCCATCACCCCCCACCTGTATCCTCCCCCTCAAGGGGGGAGGAGTTCACGTCCCTTCCCCCCACGAGGGGGAAGGTGAGGATGGGGGGGGACTTTCGAAGCAATAACAAAATTAGCTGCTGATCACTCACGGTGTAACGCTTACGTCTCGAGACAACTCGACGCGGTTAGGAAATCGCCTGTCAGTGCCTGGACTAACCGCATGTATCGATCGCCCTCCGGAACGATCTCAATTGTCCGCGTATCTGACCCGGTATGCCGAAGTCTGAACGTCAGCCTCTCCTTCGGCAAGCACCCCCAGCCATGCTCGGCCCACTCGATCGCGGCCACACCATCCCCTGCCAGATACTCATCGAGCCCCAAGCTTGCAAAGGCCTCCGGGGTCTCGATGCGGTACAGGTCGATATGGTAGAGGGGCAGGCGGCCACAGTATCGGTGCATGATGGTGAAGGTCGGACTGCTCACGTACGTCGCCGGGTCTACGCCAAGCCCGCGGGCCAGCCCCCCGACGAAGAGGGTTTTCCCGGTTCCGAGTTCACCGGTGAGGGCGATCACGTCGCCCGCATACGCGAGTCTGCCCACCGCCTCCCCCAGCGCGCGCGTCTGCTCGGGCGAGGTGGAGTGATACACGGTCACGGCCACTCTCTCCCGAAAACCCCTCCGTGCCCCCCTTTACCAAAGGGGGGGTGGGGGGATTTAGCGCAGGAGAGGAGAGGAGCCTGGGACTTCAGTTGTCGAATGGCCTCCGGGATCTGTGTCATTAGATCCGAGGCCACCATCGCCTCCTGGCCAACCACCTCGGCCGCAAGGTCCCCGGCCAAGCCGTGCAGGTAGACCGCGGCCTTGGCTGCAAGCCCGGCACTCACACCTTGGGCGAGGAGGCCACTGATCAGACCAGTCAGCACATCACCGGTCCCACCGGTCGCCATGCCAGGGTTCCCCGTCATGTTGATCGCCACCTGCCCTTCCGGATTCGCAATCAGGGTGCGGGCGCCCTTCAACACCAGGTGAACGCCGAAACTCGTTGCGACCTTTTGCGCGATCGGAATCCGGTGCCGGACCACCTCATCCCGATCGATGCCGAGCAGACGGGCGAGCTCTCCAGGGTGGGGGGTGAGAATCGGCGGAAGTACGACATCGCGCAGCATTTCCAGGTTGGATCCAAGGGCATTGATTCCATCGGCATCTACCACGATCTGCGCCTTGGCGGTCTTCACGACTGCCCGGACCAGTTCGGCAGTCTCGGGATGGATCGACAGGCCGGGACCGATCGCGATAACCCGTTTGCCCTGCATCAGATCCAGGACCCTCTCCAAGGCGGCGTGGGCAATCGTACGCTCCCTCGTCTCAGGGAGCGGCTCGGTCATCACCTCTGTGAGCTTGGCCTCCATGGCGTCGTTCAGACTCTCCGGCAATGCCAGCGTCACCAACCCTGCGCCGATTCGAAGCGCTGAGAGCGCGCACATCGCTGCTGCGCCGGTCTTGCCCGGCGAGCCGGCCAGGACCAGGACGTGACCATACGTCCCTTTGTGGGCATTCGGGTCGCGGGGCGGAAGCGCGCTCACCAGATCCTCAGCCTGCACAAGCGAGACATCGCAAAGAGGATCGGTAAGCAGTTGCCTTGGCAGACCGATGTCCACCGTTACGACCCGACCGGCGCAAGAGGCTGCCGGATAGAGGATCAGACCCCGCTTCGGCAGACCGAAGGTGACGGTGAGGACCGCGTTGATGCTCGGCCCTGGGATAACCCCTTCATCGCTATTCAGGCCGGAGGGGATGTCGAGGGCCACGATCGGCTTGCCGAACCGATTGAGCAGCTCGATGGCTTCTTCGAAGAGACCTTTTGCGGGTCCGGTCGTCCCGGTTCCCAGGAGGGCGTCCACGATGACGTCGGCTCGTTCGATAGCCCCTCGTATCGCCTCCAGCTCCCGGCTGGTCGTCACTTCATAGATCGGCGCGCCTAATTTTCGTAGAATTTCGAGATTCGTCCTGGCATCCCCCTTGATCTCCGTCTGTCGAGCCAGCAGAAACACCTCGACCGTGATCCCGCGATCGAAGAGGTGACGCGCCACAACAAAGCCATCGCCGCCGTTATTACCCTTGCCACAGACCACGGCGACGCGGCTTCGCGTCAGGTGCGGGAATGCGCGTTCCAGCTCCAGGACCGCCTGAAGTCCGGCGTGTTCCATCAGCAGCAGCGACGGGATGCCGTACTCCTCCGTCGCTCGTCGATCGAGCTGACGCATCTGGCTCGCCGTCACAACGCGTACAGCCATCGTCCCCTCCTAATGCGTCATCGCGTTGTTCGCAGCCGTACGCAAGACGCTAATTACCGTCAGTGGCCACGACACAGGCCATCGCGTAGTCGCCATCATGCGTAAGACTCACCAGCATCTGCGTGATCCCAAGACGGGCCGCGACCTCCCGGGCGCAGCCCGAGAGGACCACGCTGGACGGCTCATGCCCGCCGCCCACGATCTCCACATCCTGCCACACCACCCCCTGCCCCCATCCAGTACGAAGCGCCTTAAAGGCCGCCTCCTTCGCTGCGAAACGGGCCGCGAGGTGCCGTCCGGGCGACCGGTAGCTTCTCAAGCGCGCCTGTTCCGCCGCTGTGAAGAGCCGATCGAGCAGACGGGCGCCGTGACGCGCGACGGCGCGTTCGAATCGTCCGATCTGTACGGCGTCGATTCCGATTCCGATTACCACCCGGCACCCCGCACGAGAAAAGGGTTTAGGGTCTAGGGTAGAGGGTATAGGGGTTAGGCAGGCCTTGGTTTTTCCCTCCAACCCTCCAACCCTTTACCCTCGACCTTCGACCCTGCGTCCATCGCCGCAAGCATCTCGCGGACCGCCCGCTCCAGACCCACAAGAACGGCTCTGGCGATGATACTGTGGCCGATGCTCAACTCCTCCACCTCCTGGATCGCTGCTATCGGCCCAACATTACGATAGTCCAGGCCATGCCC
>JANGEZ010000195.1:0-2979 GCA_031838355.1 Candidatus Methylomirabilis sp. bin48
CCCTTGACCTCGCTCACGATCCGGCTGCTGATTGCCTGGAGCAGGTCATACGGCAGGCGCGCCCAGTCGGCCGTCATCCCGTCGAGGCTGGTGACGGCCCGGATGGCGATGACATGCTCATAGGTGCGCTCATCGCCCATGACGCCGACGGTTTTGATCGGCAGCAGGACGGCAAACGCCTGCCACAATTCGCGGCCCACCTCCGTCTTCGCCATCTCCGCCTCGACGATGGCATCGGCCTCTCTGAGTAGGTCCAGTCTGGCCTTCGTCACCTCGCCGATGATCCGGATGGCCAAGCCAGGCCCTGGGAACGGCTGACGCCAGAGGATGGCATCCGGCAGACCGAGCTCCCTTCCAAGCTCTCGCACCTCATCCTTAAACAGCTCCCGCAGCGGTTCGATCAACTTGAAATCGAACTGCTCCGGCAGGCCCCCCACGTTGTGGTGGGATTTGATCGTGACCGAAGGCCCCAGGACCGACACACTCTCGATCACATCCGGATACAACGTGCCTTGGGCAAGGAAATCGAATCGTCCCAGCCTCCGTGATTCTTCCTCAAAGACGGCAATAAACTCAGCGCCGATGATCTTGCGTTTCTCTTCGGGGTCGATGACCCCATTGAGCCGGGTGAGGAATCGCTCCGCCGCATCGACTGAAATCAGGTGGAGACCAAGGTGCTCGCCCATGGCCTGAAGAACCTGCGCTTCTTCGTCCTTCCGAATCAGACCATTATCCACGAAGACACAGGTGAGCTTCGGACCGATCGCCTGGTGGACCAGCAGCGCGGTGACCGAAGAATCGACTCCCCCACTCAGGGCACAGAGGACCCGCCGATCCCCCACCTGACGCCGAATCCGATCGATGGCTATCTCGGCGAAGGAACGCATCTGCCAATCAGAGGCGCAGCCGCAGACCTTGAACAGGAAATTCCCGAGGATCGCCTTCCCGCTGTCAGTATGGGCGACTTCAGGGTGAAACTGGACCGCGAAGAGCGGCTGCGATCGATGGCGGATCGCGGCGAACGGCGCATTGGCCGTATGGGCGAGGCGACGGAACGTGTCGGGGATCTCCTCAAGCTTATCCCCATGGCTCATCCAGACGGTTAGCCCACCTTCAAGGCTGAAGAAGAGATCGGCGCTATCGTCGATCACGAGCTTCGCCCGGCCATATTCCCGGTAGGCCGATCGAGTCGTGACAGCGCCGTGAAAGTGCCCGAGAACCCCCATCCCGTAGCAGATCCCCAGGATTGGCACGCCCAGTTCGATGATCTCGCGGTGGCAGAGGGGAGCATCCGGTTGGTAGACACTGGCCGGACTGCCGGAGAGAATGATCCCCTTTGGATCAAAAACCTTGATGTCGTCTAGCGGCAGGCTGAACGGATGGATCTCGCAGTAGACACCCAGTTCGCGGACGCGGCGGGCGATCAACTGCGTGTACTGCGAGCCAAAGTCAAGGATCAGGATCTTATTCATGCACTCACGCGTTGGTTGCGTTGTAGCGTTTCTTGCGTTTATTGCGTCTTGCGTTTGTGGTGGGTTTGATCGATCCATTCGAGCGTGAGGCGGAGTAGATACCAGAAGTATATGAACGCGTCAACGCAATGACGCAATAGACGCGTTAGTCCAACCGATAGTTCGGCGCTTCTCTCGTGATGATGACGTCATGCACGTGGCTCTCACGGAGCCCTGCAGAAGTGATCCGGACAAAGCGGCCCTTCTGGCGAAGCTCCTCGATGGTCTGGCAGCCGCTGTAGCCCATGCCGGCTTTGAGCCCCCCAACCAGTTGGTAAATGCTGCCGGCTAGAGTCCCTTTATAGGGAACGCGCCCCTCAATCCCCTCGGGAACAAGCTTGTTCTCCTCCGTTTCAGTCTCCTGGCCGTACCGATCCCTTCCACCACGCTGCATGGCGCCCAACGAACCCATGCCCCGGTAGACCTTATAGGTCCGTCCCTGAAAGATGACCGTCTCGCCCGGGCTCTCCTCGGTCCCCGCCAGCAGACCCCCAAGCATCACGACATGCGCCCCGGCCGCAATCGCCTTGGTCATGTCGCCCGAAAACTTGATGCCGCCGTCGGCAATAATCGGAACACCATGGCGGTCAGCGATCTTGGCGCATTCCGCGATCGCTGTGATCTGCGGGACTCCTGCTCCGGCGACCACCCGGGTCGTGCAGATGGAGCCTGGGCCGATCCCGACCTTCAGTCCGTCGGCCCCGGCCCTGATCAGTTCCTCGGCCCCTTCGGCCGTTGCGATGTTTCCGGCGATCACCTCGGTATCAGGGTAGCGCCGCTTGATCATGGCTACCGTCTCCACCACCCTGCTGCTGTGTCCGTGGGCGGTATCCACCACCAGAACATCGACGCCAGCCTTAACCAACGCGTCTATCCGTTCCGACGTTTCCTCGCCTACGCCGACGGCCGCGCCCACACGCAGTCGCCCCAGCTCATCCTTGCAGGCGTTCGGGTACTTAATCGTCTTCTCGATATCCTTGATGGTGATGAGACCACGGAGCTTGAACTCATCATCCACCACCAGCAGCTTCTCGATCCGGTGCTGATGGAGGATCTCCTTCGCCTCTTCCAGACTGGTACCGACTGGCGCCGTAATGAGCCGCTCTTTGGTCATCACCTGGGAAATCTTCAGGTCAAGCTTGGCCTCGAAGCGAATGTCACGGTTGGTCAGGATACCGACTAATTTTCCGTTCTGCGTCACGGGGACGCCGGAGATTCGATAGCGTTGCATCAGTCCCAGGGCGTCAGAGAGCTTCTGGTCCGGAGAAACGGTAATCGGGTCCACGACCACCCCGCTCTCGGACTTCTTGACCTTGTCGACCTCACGGGCCTGCCGATCCGGAGGGAAAGCTCGATGGATCATGCCGATTCCCCCCTCCCGGGCCAACGCGATGGCCATCGTAGCCTCGGTCACGGTATCCATCGCGGCGCTGACGACTGGGATATTGATCGTAAGACGCCTAGTGAG
>JANGEZ010000196.1:0-2219 GCA_031838355.1 Candidatus Methylomirabilis sp. bin48
AAGGAGGCGTACGACTATGCCCTCAAGGACCTCGGTCTCGAGCACAAGAAGTTCTTCGAACTCGTAGACGGATCCGTCGCGTCGTACTTCTCTGACCATTTTCAGCGGCAGTTGATGTCGGGCATCATGGTACAGGACTATCTGGGGCTCTGTCCCAAGCCAAGCCACCGGGTCGAAGGGGGAGGCGCTACCGGCGGCCTCTGCTTTCAAGAGGCCTGGAAGTCGGTGGCCTCGGGCCTCATGGATGTGTGCGTGGCCTACGGCTTCGAGACGATGTCCCATGTGAATACCTGGAAGGGGAACGAATTCATCGCCCTGGCCTCCGACGTGAGCTTCGACTATCCCGTGGGCGGTTTTTACAGCGGCTACTACGCGATGATGGTGGTCCGGCACATGCAAGAGTTCGGCACGACCGTCGAGCAGATGGCCCACATCTCGGTGAAGAATCACAACAACGCCTTTCACAATCCCTATGCCCAAAAGCGAAAGGTGCTTACGATCGACGATGTGCGTCGCGCGCCGATGGTGGCCTGGCCGCTAACCCGCCTGGATATCTGTGTCATGTCCGATGGGGCGGCAGCCACGATCCTCGCCAGCGAGGAGGGCGTGAACAAGCTTGAGAAGGCGAGCGGCAAGCGGCTCAAGCCGGCCAAGATCGTCGGCATCGGTCGCGGGACTGACGCGATGCGGATGGCCGACCGGCCTCACCGCAAGGTGTTGCTGCTCCCGCATGAGCGGGCCGGCGACTACCGTGGCCTCAAGTACCCTGGCGTCCATTCATTTCGGGCAGGCCGGATGGCCTCCAAGCTGGCCTACGAGATGGCAGGGATCACCAATCCGATTGAGGCGCTGGACTTCATCGAGCTGCACGACGCCTATACCTCCTCCGAGATCCAGACCTACGAGGATATGGGCCTCTGCAAGTACGGGGAGGGTGGCCGGTGGGCGGAGGAAGGGAACCCATTTCTACCTAACCTCGACTACGGCTTTGCGCTCAAGAAGCCCGGGACGCTTCCCATCAACCCTTCGGGAGGCCTGATCGCATGCGGCCATCCGGTAGGGGCCACCGGCCTCATGCAGGCGGTCTTCGCCTTGTGGCAGCTACAGGGAAGCATCAAAAAGCATTTTGGCAACGACCGACTTCAGGTCAAGGGCGCCAGACGTGGGGCCATCCACAGCCACGCCGGCACCGGGACATACGTCACCGTGAGCATCATGGAGAAGGTCTGATCCCTGGCCACTGCATGTCAGGAGGGAGGGCACAATGGCTGGCGCCAAGCGTGGGAGACCAGATTCGAAGCTGAGAGATGAAGAACCTGTCGCCTTACCTGAGACCGACGACGGGACCGTCCTGTTCAATGTCCCGTTCCCTAAGGACCTGGCTCAGCTCAAAGCCATGGCCCCCATCATCATCAAGCAGCCCTACCAGATCGATTACATCCACAGCTACGGACAGGACTCCCCTTTCTTTGCAGGTCTCGCCAACGGCAAGCTGCTGGGAACCGTCTGCACGAAGTGTGGATACAAATACGCTACGCCCAAGCTGCACTGTATGGATTGCGGCAGCGAGTGCGACTGGTTCGAGCTCCCCCATGTTGGCGCGGTCCACACCTTCACAGTCTGTTACTTCGGGGGCGAGGAGTTCCTGAAGGAGACCCCCTTTGTGTTGATCCTGGTGGAGTGGCCTGGTATCGATACCCTGTTTCTCTCGCGGCTGCTCGGCGTCGATCCACTGAAGCCCTCATTGGATTGGGTCGGGATGAAGATTCGGGCAAAATTCCGGCGCCTCTCCAAGTTCAAGCCGACCGATATCTACTTCGTCCCGGCGTAGCGGTTATGAAAGCCGCCTACCGTGACTATCCTCATGCGGAGAGGCGAGCGCTAGGCTCACAAACCCCGTGCCTAACTCCTGGCTATACTGAATGTGGGAAGGGGTGAAGGAGGGAATATGACACGGACAAAAATTCTGGAAGAACTCAAGAAACTTTCCGCAAAAGAGCGGCTTGAAGTCATCGAAGCTGCCTTGCATCTAGTTCAAGAAGATCTTCAGTTCATTGAACGTCCGGCAACTCCATCTGAAAGAAAGCAAAAACTGGCTGCGGCTGCTGTGGCTTTGCTTCCGGATTATACAGAGGATGACGAGCTGACCAGCTTTACAGCTCTTGACAGTCAGGATTTTCATGCTTAGGGGCGAGGTCTGGCTGATCAACTTGGACCCG
>JANGEZ010000197.1:0-21405 GCA_031838355.1 Candidatus Methylomirabilis sp. bin48
AAACCCCAACCATGGGCTGCTCGGCATTGGCAATCGGCCGCCGCGAACTCAGACAACCTTTGCAGTGAAGGAGATAGTAGACGCAGGATTTCTGGAGTTGGTTCGATACGGGATTCGCAAACCCGGCGATCCGCTCATCCGAGATTCCCTGTGTGTTGTAGACTCGGTGCTCAGAGTCGAGACCCCTTTCGGGCCCTGCTGGCGCCGGTACAACCACGACGGCTATGGTCAGCGGGAAGATGGCGGGCCTTATCAGGGCTGGGGCACGGGGAGGGCCTGGCCCCTTCTGACCGGGGAGCGGGGACACTACGAACTGGCTGCAGGACACGATGTGGACCCTTTCATCCGGGCGATGGAGGGATTTGCCTCGCCCACAGGGCTGTTGCCGGAGCAGGTGTGGGATGAGCCGGATCGGCCCAAGGTCCACATGTTCCTGGGGCGGCCAACGGGCTCGGCTATGCCCCTCATGTGGGCCCACGCCGAGTATATCAAGCTGCTCCGGTCCACGTTTGATGGGCAGATATTCGATTCCATTCCGGAGGTTGCTGCGCGCTACCTCACAGACAGGAGAGCGTGCAGGCCCCTGGAAATATGGAAGCCCAACCGTCAGGTCTGCACCGTGAAGAAAGGTTTTACCCTCCGCATTCAGGCGCCGGCTCCCTTCCGGCTGATCTGGTCCAGTGATGAATGGCAAACCGTCGAGGCTACACCCTCTTCTCCGACGGCCCTTGGCGTTGAGTTTGTGGACATTGCGATCCCTCCTGCCCAGCGTGCTCCAATACGATTCACTTTTTTCTGGACGATGAGCGATCACTGGGAGGGACGCGACTATTCTGTGACTGTTATTGAGTGAAGGGTGCGGAGAGATGACGAGTTGCTCTTCAGACAGGGAGTCATGGCACATGATCGATTCAGGAACCGTCGGCAATCTCAGCGGGATGAGCTTCACTAAGGGACATCAGGGAAGGCGGTCTCAATGATAGGTGAAGCGGGGCTGCTGACCCTGGGCGTGGACCTCGGCGGCACCAAGGTGAAGACGGCTCTGGTGGATGCCGAGGGCCGCATCATGGCCTCCCATCTACATCCGACCGATCCGGATAAGGGCTGGGCTGGGATTATTGCCGACATTGAGGCCTGCGTGAGAGGGTGCATAGGCCAGGCGGCGAAGGAAGCCATCGCGCTGGGTATCGGCGTGGCTGGACAGGTGGACGCCGCCACCGGCGCCGTGCGCTTCGCGCCTAACCTGGGTTGGCGCGATGTTGCCTTGCGGGCAGAGTTGGAGAAGGCCCTGGAAATGCGGGTGGTTGTCGCAAACGACGTTCGTGCGGCTACCTGTGGGGAGTGGTGGCACGGCGCCGGCCGGTGGGCGGAAGACATGGTCTGTATTTTTGTCGGTACGGGTATTGGCGGGGGCGTGGTGAGCGATGGGCGGCTGCTGGAAGGCTCCAGCAACGCGGCAGGAGAACTGGGGCATGCGACCCTGATGGTCGGCGGTCGCCGCTGCCGCTGCCCCAACCAGGGCTGCCTGGAAGCCTATGCCGGGGGCTGGGCCATCGCTGAGCGGGCGCAAGAGGCGGTCCAACAGGACGTAAGATCGGGCGAAACCCTGCTTTCCCTGGCTGGGTCTATCGAAAAGATCACAGCCGCCCATGTCGCCAATGCCTATCATGATGGTGACCCGCTGGCCCATTATCTGATCAAAGAGACAGGCCAATACCTGGCTGCCGGTGTCGTAGGGATCGTGAATGCCTTCAACCCCAGTCTGCTGGTTCTGGGGGGAGGAATCATCGAAGGGGTGCCTGAATTAGTCAGGATAGTGGAAAAGGAGGTCAGAGGACATGCGCTGTCGGCGGCAGTGCAGCCACTGCGTGTTCTCAGGGCTGCGTTAGGGAGGGATGCCGGCGTGGTTGGCGCTGCAACCATGGCAAGAAAGAGGTTGATGGGGGGATGAAGCAGTCTCAGCCTGGTGATGACCAGTCCTTGTATTGTCCGTTGAGAGGAGATTTGGTTCAGGGATGGAGGGGGTGTAATGAATCCTATGAAGGCTTTGCAGGGCCAGGGCCAGTCTGTGTGGCTTGACTACATCCGCCGGAATCTAATCACCAGCGGCGAGCTTGTGCGTCTGGTCAGAGAGGATGGACTTCGCGGGGTTACCAGCAACCCAACGATATTCGAGAAGGCTATTGCTGGAAGCACCGACTACGACGAACAGCTTCGGTCGATCATCAGTAAGGGCTCCTGCGCGGATACCTCTGCATTATATGAAACGCTTGCTATCGAGGATATCCGAATGGCCGCGGATACCCTCCGGCCCGCCTACGACGAAACCGATGGGACCGATGGCTTTGTGTGTCTGGAGGTCTCGCCCTCTCTGGCCCGCAACACGACTGCTACAATTGCCGAGGCGCGACGCCTGTGGCATCTGGTTGACCGTTCCAACCTTATGGTCAAGGTTCCGGCTACCCCTGAAGGGATCCCGGCTATCGAGGCCTTGATTGCAGAGGGAATCAATGTCAACGTTACCCTGATGTTCTCTCTAGCCCACTACGAAGCGGTGGCCCAGGCCTACCTGAGGGGGTTAGGACGGCGCCCGGACCCGAGCAGGGTGACCTCAGTGGCCTCCTTCTTCGTGAGCCGGGTGGACACCGCCGTGGATCGTGCGCTGGATGCGATCGGAACGCCGGAGGCCTTGGAGCTGCGAGGCGAGGCGGCTATCGCGAATGTCAAGATGGCGTACCAGCGTTTCCGCCGGATCTTCAGCGGTGAGCAGTGGGAGCGCCTGGCGCAACGTGGCGCTCGGGTACAGCGTCCCCTTTGGGCCAGCACCGGCGCCAAGAACCCGGCTTACCCCGAGCTGCTCTATGTCGAGGAGATTATCGGGCCGGATACGGTAAACACCCTTCCCCCAGCCACTCTCAATGTTTTTCTGGAGCACGGTCTGGTGCGAGGCGCTACAGTGCAGGAGGGGTTGGTGGAAGCAGAAGCCATCCTGGCCCGCCTGAAGGCGCTCGGCATAGATCTGGATGCCATCACTGAGCGGTTGCAGACAGAGGGTGTGGCGGCATTCGCGGCGTCCTTCGATCAACTCATGGCCGCGCTGGAGCACAAGCGCGACGCCATCCTGATCGGCGAGGTAGGCTGTCACAATCTGAATCTGGGGGGGTACCAGGCCCGGGTTGAGGAACGGTTGCAACGCTGGCAGTCGATCAATTTCAGTCGCCGGCTATGGTGTAAGGACTCCACCCTCTGGTCGTTGGAGCCGGTCCCCGAGCTTTCGAACCGCCTGGGCTGGCTCAGCCTGCCGGAGATGGTGTACGAACAACTCGATGGCTTCACGGTGTTCGCGGATGAGGTGAGGAATGCGCAGGTGCGCCACGTAGTGCTCCTGGGGATGGGTGGTTCCTCTCTGGCCCCGGAGGTCTTCCACCGTATCTTCGGCAGCGCGCCCGATTTTCCTGAGCTTATCGTTTTGGACAGCACCCACCCGGCTACGGTGCGGACAGCCGAGTCCCGGATAGACCTGAGACGCGCCCTGTTCCTGGTCTCCAGCAAGTCTGGGACTACAATCGAAACCCTGGCCCTATTCCGCCATTTCTGGCATCGCGTAGAACAGGGGACCCAAAGGCCGGGCCGCAGCTTCGTGGCCATCACCGATCCGGGGACGCCGCTCGCATACCTGGCACGGGAGCGTGGTTTTCGTCGGCTCTTCGAGGCGCCTCCAGATGTGGGCGGCCGGTACTCAGCCCTCACTGCATTCGGGCTGGTCCCCGCCGCTCTGATAGGCGTGGACGTGCATCGGCTGCTGGACCGGGCCTGGCGGATGGCCGAGGCGAGCGCCTTCTGTGTGCCGGAGCGGGAGAACCCCGGCCTCATCCTGGGCGCGGCGTTAGGCGAGCTGGCGCTGGCTGGTCTGGACAAGGCGACCTTCCTGGCATCCCCATCCCTTGAAGCCTTCCCCGCCTGGCTCGAACAGCTCATCGCCGAAAGCACCGGCAAGGATGGCAAGGGGATCGTGCCTGTGGTGGATGAGCCGCCCGCTAATCCGTCAGTCTACGGACAGGACCGCTTCTTCGTCTCTATCTGCCTGGAGGGCGACGACAGTTCCAGTCTGGATCAACGGCTGAAGATGTTGGAAGCCGCCGGCCATCCGGTGATCCGCATTCAACTAAGAGAGAAGATCGACATTGGCCAGGAGTTCTTCCGCTGGGAGGTGGCAGTTGCAGCGGCGGGAGCGGCCATTGGCATCCACCCCTTTAACCAGCCGGATGTCGAGGCGGCCAAGGAGCTGGCCAGGAAAGCCATGCAACAGGCAGGAAGTAAAGGGCAAGATCATGGGCTGCAAGGGGCTGAGCTGGTAGCAGCGGCGAAACATGCAGAGATCGGGCGGGCGCTGAAGAAGTGGCTGGCTCAGGTCAAGCCGGGCGAATACATGACGATCCAGGCATACCTCCATCCGACCCATGAGACCACGGATCGCCTACAGCAGATCCGCTGGACACTGCTGGACCGTTTCGGCGTGGCCACGACCCTGGGATATGGACCACGATTTCTCCACTCAACCGGTCAATTGCATAAAGGCGGACCGAACACGGGTCTTTTCCTGCAGCTTATATACGATGTGGTGGATGATCTGCCGGTACCCGAGACCGACTATAGTTTTGCCGCCTTGATCCAGGCTCAGGCTCTTGGCGACAGTCAAGCGCTCATAGAGCGGGGCAGACGTGTGTTGCGGGTACATCTCGGGAGCGAAGTGGGCCGCGGACTGAAGCAGTTAGCGGTGGCCATCAGCGAAAGCTGAGGAGGAGTCAGGCATGGAGTTAGGAATGATCGGTCTGGGACGCATGGGCGCCAATATGACGAAGCGGCTTTTGCGGGGCGGCCACCGTGTGGTGTGCTACGACTGGAATCCCGATGCTGTCCGGCGTGTAGCCGGGGAAGGAGCGGTTGGGGTCGATTCGCCGGCAACACTCGCTGAGCAACTGTCAAGACCGCGTGTGGTCTGGCTGATGATACCCGCCGGTGACCCGGTAGATCGGATGATACAGACCATGTCACCCTTTCTGAGCGCTGGTGACGTTATTGTGGATGGCGGCAACTCCAACTACAAAGATACCATGCGCCGGGCCGCGGGGCTCAAGGAGCAAGGGCTCCATTTCGTGGACGTGGGAACCAGCGGCGGCATCTGGGGGATGACCGAAGGCTACAGTCTGATGGTCGGCGGCGATCCGGACGTCGTGGGGCGACTGCGCCCTCTCTTCGAGACGCTGGCCCCTGCGCCCGACCGGGGTTGGGGATATGTCGGCCCCAGCGGGGCCGGGCATTTCGTTAAGATGATCCACAACGGCATTGAGTATGGCCTGATGCAGGCCTATGCCGAGGGGTTCGCCATCCTGAAGCGGAAGGCCGAACTCGGATTGGACCTCCACCAGGTGGCCGAGATCTGGCGCCACGGCAGCGTCGTCCGCTCCTGGCTCCTGGACCTGATCTCCGACGCGCTCGCCGACCAGCCGGATCTGTCCGACATCGCCCCGTATGTCGCCGACTCCGGCGAGGGACGATGGACGGTTTTCGAGGCGATCGACCTGGATGTGCCGACACCCGTGATCAGCCTGTCGTTACTGGCACGCCTGCGATCCCGGGACCAGAATGCCTTTGCCGACAGACTGCTGGCCGTGATGCGGGATCGGTTCGGCGGTCACGGGGTCAGGCAGGAGGAACAGGTATGACCAGCAACAACCGAGCAGCACCGCACCTCTTCGTCGTCCTGGGTGCCACAGGCGATCTGATGCGCCGTAAACTCCTCCCGGCCCTGTTCCACTTGGCCGCCCAGGGTCCGCTGAAGGAGGCAGCGCTGATCCTCGGGGCCGCCCGAAAGACGGACCTGGGGGATGTCGGGTTTCGAACTCAGGCCCGCGAAGCGCTTGCGGCCGCAGGCTTCTCGGCAGACGACCTGGTGGGCCGCTGGTGCGACGAGTGCCTGTTCTACCAGCCCATCGGCCTGGGCGAGGCGGAGGACTACCAAGCCTTGGCGGACCGCATCGCGGAGTTGGAACAGGCCCACCACCTGCCGGGCAACCGGGTCTTCTACCTTGCGCTGCCCCCGGCCGCCCTTCCATCGACGATCGTGGGGCTTGGCGAAGCCGGGTTGAATCGGAGCCCCGGCTGGAGCAGGCTCGTGGTTGAGAAACCATTCGGTCGTGACCTGGTATCGGCTCAGGACCTCAACCGTCTGCTCCACCGCTACGTTGATGAATCGCAGATCTATCGGATCGACCACTATCTGGGCAAGGAGACGGTCCAGAACCTCCTGGCCTTCCGGTTCGCGAATGCCCTCTTCGAGTCGGTCTGGAATCGGGATCGGGTCAAGCGCGTCCAGATTACGGTCGCTGAGGAGGTCGGGACCGGGGGTCGGGCTGGCTATTATGATGGTGTCGGGGTCATCCGCGACATGGTCCAGAACCATCTGACGCAGTTGCTTATGCTCGCCGCAATGGAGGTGCCTGCGGCGTTCGATGCCGAAGCCATCCGTGGCGAGAAGGTCAAGGTCCTGCGTCAGATCGAGCCGATCCGTCCGGATGATGTTGTGCTCGGCCAGTACAGCGCAGGGCAGGTTGACCACCGGGAGGTGCCGGGTTACCGTGATGAACCGGGTGTGGCGCCGGGTTCGACGACGGAGACCTTCGCGGCCCTCCGCCTCCAGGTCGAGAACTGGCGCTGGCAGGGTGTCCCCTTCTACCTCTGTACCGGCAAGCGGCTGCCCCGTCGCCTCACTCAGATCGTAGTTGCCTTTCGCTGTCCGCCGGTGTCGGTCTTTCGCCCCTTTTTCCACTGTGAGATCGACTCCAACGTGCTGATCATCACCCTCCAGCCGGACGAAGGCTTTGACCTTTGCTTTGAGGTGAAGGCGCCCGGTCAGCCCTTTAGCCTCCAGACGCAGCGCCTGCACTTCCGCTACACCGAGGCATTCGGCCGCCTCCCGGATGCGTATGAGACCCTGCTGCTCGATATCATCACCGGCGACCAGACCCTCTTTGTGCACGCCGATGAGGTGGAGGCCGCCTGGCGGATTTATACCCCTCTCCTGGAACATCGACCCCCCGCCCTTCCCTATGCGGCAGGCACCTGGGGACCAGAGGCGGTAGAGCACCTTCTCGGTGATATGGGGGGATCATGGAGGGCGGTCACGCGAACAGGGCAAGAGGCGCATGGTCGGTGACGAGGAGTGAAGGCTTGCAACCGATGAGCGGAGGCAGACTGCCGCTCACGGCCTCGGACTTACATCGTTGGAGGAACATATGACAAGGTGGTGGGTGTTGGGAGTTATGTGGGGCCTAATGATCGCTGGGACCGCAAGCGCGACGGAGCAGGCAACGCCGCCGCCCGACATCGTGGAGATGCAGGGGGCGCCCGTGGAGCCGGGGATGGATCTCTCTCGATTGGGGAGAATCCTGAAGAGGGCAGCGCCTGATGTCAAAGGGCAGGAAGGGTCATGGGAGCTGGTGATGGAGGGCACGAAGGTCATGGTCATGGCCAACCAGGGGCACAACCGGATGCGGGTGATTGCGCCTGCGGCCGATGCGGGCCAGGTGACGCCTGAGGTCCTCCGGCGGATGATGGAGGCCAACTTCACCAGCGCCCTGGATGTCCGGTACGCGATGTTCCAAGGGGTGGTCTGGGCTGCCTTTCTCCACCCCTTGGATTCCTTGACCGAGCGGGAGTTCCGCTCCGCTTTGAATCAGGTCGTAACCCTGGTGAAAACGACTGGGACCACCTACTCTAGCGCTGGCCTGAAGTTTGGCGGCACTCCCGTGAAAGGAGATGGGTATGGAAAGGAGGAAGGAGAAAGGTAGCGCGGGGCACGATGCCCCGGTGGCCTATATCCGCCTTAGGAGGAAGGCTGACCTGAGGCAGGAGCGCATGCTGGGAGCTACGGATACTTTGGCTGAAGGACGCTGAATCATGAATCCAGGTCACATGACCCTAGGGGAAGAGAAACCGCGGCAAAGACCGTTTCCGAGCGTCAGGACAAAGCTCACGGTCTATTTCAGCCTCATGGCTGTGGCGATCCTGGCTGCTATTCAGTTAACAAACATTGTGGGTGTGCCTTTTACCGCATATTCCGGAATGCAGGGGCAGCAGAGAGCGGAGGCGTTCAAGAGCCTCGAGCTGGTTGCTGACCTCAACAAGGAACGGCTGCTGCGCTTGATAAAGCAACAGCGTGACGACATTCGAGTGGCGGCGAACAACAGATTCACCGCTGCCGCCGTGGTTCGGCTCCGGGCAACGATTCGCGAGCTTTCTGCGAGGGGCCGGGGCGGCACCGAGTTGTGGGATCTGGTGCGTGAGACTCAGGATTACCGGGGTCTCCTGAAGCACCTGAACGACTTCCGGTATGGGATTAACCACAAACTCGCAATCGTGGATGCAGGGACCGGAAAGGTCTTCATCTCGACGGACGAGGCCCTTCAGGGGGCCGACTTTTCCGAGCATGACGGTTTCACCGGCGCCTTCGGCAGCGCCGATGCCTATGTCGGCGATATCAGGACAGGCGCTTTGGACCCGGCACCGTCTCTCTGCTTCAGCCATGCCATCAGAGACGGAGCAGGTAAGGTCGTCGCGGTATTGTGGACGGCTGTGAGCGCCAATGACATCATCAAGCCATTGCTCTACACCGGCACAGGCCTGGGCGAGAGAGGCGAGGTTCTGCTTATCAACCGGGATGCGGAAAATCTCTTACCCCTGAAACACCCGCTGGCAGACGGAACCGTAGCCAAACCCCTGGGATACCGGATTCAGGCTCAACCAGCCCTGCTCGCGGCCACTGGTCACGAAGGTATCATCGAGACCGAAGACTATCGGGGTGAACCGACCCTGGCCGCGTACCGCTACATTCCCGTGACTTCAGAATGGGGCTGGGGAATGGTGATCAAACGCGACCGGGAGGAACTTTTTGCCCCTCTGCGAAGGGGTATGACCTACAGTTCCGCAATTGGACTGGTAGGGCTCCTGACACTCATCGCGCTCATTGCCTGGCTGGCGCGAAGTCTCACCCGCCCGATCCTGGCCCTCAGCCAGACCGCCGTTCGAGTGGCCGAGGGCGATCTTGATGCCCGTGCGCCGGTGACGACATCGGACGAAGTGGGGTATCTCGCGAGGACGTTCAACCTCATGCTCCAACGTACCAAGGAGCGCACTGAGGAACTGGCCGCTCTCAACAAAGAGCTGGAAGCATTCAGTTACTCCGTCTCGCACGACTTGCGGTCACCGCTTCGGGCGATTGATGGCTTCTCTAGTATCCTGCTCGAAGACTACTCTGGCACACTTGATGCTAAGGGCAAACGGCTGCTGAATATTATCCGCACCAACACACAGAAGATGGGACAGCTCATAGACGACCTTCTCGCCTTCGCTCGTCTAGGCCGCCAGCACATGAAGCTCACGGTCATCAACATGGCCGAACTCACAAAAGCCGTCTTCGACGAGCTCGCATCCAGGTCTCCTGAGCGCAAGCTGGAATTACACGTTAAAACCCTTCCCCCGGCCCAAGGCGATCCGGCAATGATCCGGCAGGTCTTCGTCAATCTCTTATCTAATGCGATCAAGTTCACGAGATACAGAGACCCCACGGTCATCGAAGTGGGTCATAGGGTCGACGACAGGAGCAGCGTCTATTATGTTAAGGACAATGGCGCCGGCTTTGATATGCAGTATGTCCACAAGCTTTTTGGAGTCTTTCAACGGCTGCATACGTCTGAGCAATTTGAAGGAACCGGCGTGGGCCTCGCGATTGTCCAGCAGATCATTCAGCGACACGGTGGGCGGGTATGGGCCGAGGGCAAAGTCAATGAGGGAGCGACAATCTCCTTTACCCTTGCAAGATAGAGGAAAACACCATGGCACACCTCGATCCCGTCGATATCCTGTTGGTCGAAGACAATCCGTACGATGTGGAGCTTATCCTCAGAGGTCTGGAGCAACACAACGTTACCAATAAGGTCCGTGTGGTGAAGGACGGCGCAGAAGCACTAGACTTTATCTTTTGCACCGGCGCCTACGCCCATCGAACGATTGGAGATACTCCGAAAGTGGTGCTGCTGGATTTGAAGCTTCCCAAAATAGACGGCTTAGAGGTGCTCCAGAGGATCAAATCGGATGAGCGCACTAAGGTCATCCCGGTGATCGTCTTAACCTCGTCGCAAGAAAAGCGGGACATCGTGGAAAGTTACAGACGTGGGGCCAATAGCTACATGGTCAAACCTATAGAATGTGATCAATTGTTTCGCTGTGTTGCGGAGCTAGGGTTCTATTGGTTGGTGTGCAATAAACCACCTTGCTGATGGATAGGCATCGGACCACCAACGGTGGCAGTGAACGGATGGCTGAGAGGGGGCGGCACGAGTGTCGCTTATGAAACATCGCTAGATAGGCCAGGATTAAGATGTAGGCGTATTAGGGTGATCCATGGGCCGAGAACTCCATATCCTGATGCTTGAAGATGTTGAAACCGACGCTGATTTGGTGGAGCGAGAGCTGCGCAAGGCCAACATCTCGTTCGTCGCGAAACGCGTCACCGCAAAGGAAGCCTTTCTGAAAGAACTCGAGGAGTTCGGCCCTGATCTGATTCTTGCGGATTATTCGCTTCCCGCGTTCGATGGCGTTGTCGCGTTGGCAATGGCACGGGAAACGTGTCCCGATGTGCCTTTCGTCTTTGTCTCCGGAGTCATGGGCGAAGAACTCGCCATAGAAACCCTCAAGAGAGGTGCAACCGATTATATCCTGAAACACCGGTTGTCATGCCTTGTGCCCGCGGTGCGAAGGGCATTGGATGAAGCCCGGGAACGGATCGATCGCAAGCGGGCGGAGGAAGCGCTCCGCCGGTCCGAGGAACGACACCGTGTCCGCCTCGAGATCAATAACGCCATCGTCACGAACCTTAATCTGGAAACTCTGCTCGATGCCATTGGCCGGGTCCTTCTGCCGATCATTCCCTTTGAGCGGGCTACGCTCACCATCCATGAACCAGAGAAGGACATCTTAAGGGTGTTCGCCCTGGAGGGGCCCTCCCCCCCCGAGCACTTCGGAGGCATCGGGACCGAGGTGCCCCGCCAGGGAAGCCACGTGGGCTGGGTCTTCGACCACAAGAAGGCCCTCCTCCGGCACGACCTCGAACAGGAGCGCCAGTTTCCCGTGGAAGAACGGCTGCTTGCCGAGGGGATTCGGTCCTATATCGTCGTGCCGCTCCTCGCGAAAGGGAAGGCCCTCGGGACGGTGAACGTGGGGAGCCAAGCAGTGGGTCGGTATTCCGAAGAGGATGCGGCGCTTCTCCAAGACGTGGCCAACCAAGTCGCCCTGGCCATCGAAAACATGTTGGCTTACGAGGAGATCAGGGGCCTGAAGGCCCGACTTGAGGAGGAGAACCTCTACCTCCAGGAGGAGATCAAGACCGACTACAACTTCGAGGAGATCATCGGGGAGAGCCGGACCCTGAAGAAGATGCTGAGGGCCGTGGAGACGGTGGCGAAGACCGACACCAGCGTCCTGCTCATGGGCGAGACCGGAACCGGGAAGGAACTGATCGCCCGGGCGATCCACCACCTCAGCCCCCGGAAGCACCGGACGTTGGTCAAGGTCAACTGCGCAGCCCTCCCCGCTGGGCTCATCGAGAGCGAGCTGTTCGGCCATGAAAAAGGGGCCTTCACAGGGGCCTTGTCACGCAAGATCGGCCGCTTCGAGCTCGCGGATGGTGGGAGCATCTTCTTGGACGAGATCGGTGACCTGCCCCTGGAGTCGCAGGTGAAGCTCCTTCGAGTCCTCCAGGAGGGGGAGTTCGAGCGGGTGGGGGGTTCCCCTACGATCCGGGTCGATGTCAGGGTGATCGCGGCCACGAACCGCGATTTGGAGAAGGACGTGCACGAGGGCAGGTTCCGGCCGGACCTCTATTACCGCCTGAATGTCTTCCCAATCCGGCTCCCAGCCCTTCGGGAGCGACCGGAGGATATCCCGCTGCTCACCACGCACTTCGTCATGAAGTACGGCGCCAAGTTGGGGAAGCGGATTGAGACGATCCCCCAGAAGGCGATGCATGCCCTGCTGGCCTACCCCTGGCCCGGCAATGTGAGGGAACTGGAGAACGTGATCGAGCGGGCAGTCATCCTTACCGAAGGTGGCCGGCTCGAGCTCGGCGAATGGCTCCTGAAGCCCGCCGTGATCTCTCGCGGCGAGCGGCTCGCCACGCTCGAGGAACTGGAGCGGGAGCACATCCTGAGGACCCTGGAGCTCACCGGCTGGCGGGTGAGCGGGGAGCAGGGGGCGGCGAAGCTGCTGGGGTTGAGGCCGACCACGTTGGAGGCACGGATGAAGAAGCTCGGGGTCAAGCGGAAGCAGTAAGGGGTCCCAATATGTCGTGACGCTCCCAACATATTGGGAGCATACAGCGGGGCGAGACCCGGCCTGCCAAGTCCGCAGAAGCCCATCTCCCGGTAACAGTGGCGGCCAGTTAGAGCATGCTCTAGATGGCCGTTTTCTTTTTGGCACCCATCTTGCGTTTTCCATCCGCCGGATGGAGACCAGGGACGGGAGAGATAGAGACGGGAGAGATAGATAAGGATGCTTCGGATCGAGAAGGTCGGTGACGATGCCGCCACCGTGATCCTCAAGCTTGAGGGAAGGATAGTCGCTCAGTGGGTTACCGTCCTGGACGAGGAGTGCCAGCGCGTTCTGCGGAGACCGACACCGCTCGTCTTGGATGTCGCCGGGGTGACGTTTGTCGATCGGGACGGCGTTGCAATGCTGCGGAAAATGAGGAACGAGCGAGTGCAGCTCGTGAACGGCTCCGTGTTTCTTCGAGAGTTGCTGCGATGCCCGTAGGACTCATGAGTTCGGTGGCGTCCCGACTGAGCCGGTGATGTCCCGCCTGTACCAGGGGTGGCAAGTTCTGCGGGTCGCCACGAGGGAGTATGGGAGGAGTGCAAACCACCCTTCCTCAAGTGTGGGCTCCCATGGAGACTTCTCGTAGGAGGCGAATATGAACAAGATCCTGATCGAGTCCTACAGTCCGTCTCGAGTCCTCCGGAGCACCGCGGCGGCCGATCCGAGGCCGGGGGCCGATAAGACGGGGGCACGCTGGCCGGACGCCGAGCTGGTAGAGCGGATCAAGCGGGGGGACGAGGTGGCCTTTGGGGCGCTCCTCGAGCGCTACCAGGGGAAGGTCTATCGCCTTGCGCTCTCGCTCACCAAGCGACCCGAGGACGCCGAGGAGGTCCTGCAGGACGTGTTCCTCACGGTGCATCGGAAGCTCCCCAGCTTTGAGGGCCGGTCAGCCTTCAGCACATGGCTCTACCGGATCACCGTCAACGCGGCCCTGATGAAGCTTCGAGGGAAGGGTCGAGATGACGAGTCGCTCGAGGCGTACCTGCCCCAGTTTACCGAGGACGGGCGGCATGCTCGGATGGTTCTGGACTTTACGCAGGGGCCGGAGGAGGCGCTCCTGCGGAAAGAGCGGGAGCAGATCATCAGGGCCGCCATCGATGCGCTGCCGCCGGACTACAAGGTGGTCCTCGTCTTGCGGGACATCGAGGGCCTGTCCAACCAGGAGGTGACGGAGATCCTGGGGGCCGCGGTGCCGGCCGTCAAGTCCCGGCTCCACCGAGCGCGCCTCGCCCTGCGGGAGCGGCTGGCGGTGTACGTCGAGGGCGGGAGAGCAACTGTGCCGCGGAGAGCCGTGTCCGACAGGCCAGATTCTGATCGCGAGAAATCCTCCCGGAACCGCTCGCAGGGTGCGGATTGGATCCTCCTCCATCAGAAGTGCAACGTCCGGACGATGCGGGCCAGGTGACGCCTGAGGTCCTCCGGCGGATGATGGAGGCCAACTTCACCAGCGTCCTGGATGTCCGGTACGCGATGTTCCAAGGGGAGGAGAGATGATACGCGCCGTCATCTTTGACCTGGACGGCACCCTCGTGCAGACCGAGAAACTGAAGGCCCTGTCCTATGCCATGGCCGTCCAGCAACTGCTCGGTCTTTCGGAGCCGGATGCGAGGGCGATAGAGGCTTATCGTGAGGTAGTTGGGGCTGCGCGAGAGATCGTTTCACGCCATCTGATGGAGCGGCTAGGCTTGGAGGCCACAATTCTGCCGCTGGTGGCGGAGTATGGGGTTTCCCAACCATGGGAGGTGCTGACCGCCATGCGCCTGGCCATTTACGACCATCTGGTCGCTGATCCCCAGGTGCTGCGGGACAACCAGTGGCCCCACACCGTGGCCTTCTTGCATCTAGTGCGCCGGCACGGCTGCAAGACCGGCCTCGCCACCATGTCTCATCGCCAGGAGGCGCAGCACGTCCTGCGGGCGCTGGGCCTGGAAGGAAAACTGGACGTGGTGCTCACCCGTGACGATGTGCATCACCCGAAACCCGATCCCGAAATCTACCGCGTCGCCTGCCGCCTATTAGGGGTCCCGCTTACCGAGTGCCTGGCCGTCGAGGACTCCGCGTCGGGCGTTCGCGCGGCCTTGGCGGCAGGCATCACGCCCATCGCGGTCGCTACGCCCTTTAGTCGCCAGGGGCTGCACGCCGCGGTTCTGGTGCCTTCCTGGTGCCTGGTGGAAGAGCCCGAGATGCTCCTGGCTACCGTCGAACGCTGTCTTCAGGAGCGTAACCCTATGCGTGGTACCGCGAGGGGCATTAGCTGAGATGGTTGCAGTGAGGAACCAGGGGAATAGTGAGTTCATTGAGGAAGAAGCAACATGGCCAAGTCACGCGGGGACCGCGAGGCCTTCGGGCGCTGGAAAGGGAACGGAGGAAGGCATGCTTACAATAAGCGAACATCTTTGGGGGATCGTCCTTGCCGGCGGCGAAGGCAAGAGGCTTCAGCGATTTATCAGGTCACGCTACCACTCTGATTGTCCCAAACAATACTGTGCCTTCACTGGTACACGCTCGATGCTCCGACACACCATCGACCGCGCTGAACGGGTCGTCGTGCCCCACCGCCTCCTCATCATTGTCAACCGTCCACATCTCCCCTACGCCCAGGAGGAGTTTAGGGACCGACCATTGGGAACTATCATCATCCAACCCTGTAACCGGGAGACGGTGGCCGGCATTCTCCTCCCCCTTCTGCACATTTACCATCGGGATCCGGCGGCCGTGGTCTGCATCTTTCCTTCAGACCACTTCATACTCGAAGAGGATCGCTTTATAGACTACGTCAAGAGCGCCGCCTTAGTGACCGGGTGTCACGGGTTGCATGTCCTCCTTGGCGCAGATCCGGATCGTCCCGAGGCAGGGTACGGGTGGATCGAGGTGGGGGAGAATATCGGATTGCAGCAGGGCGAGGAGCTCTACCGGGTGAGAAAATTTGTGGAGAAACCGAATATCGAGGTCAGTGAAGCACTGTACCTGAAGCGGTGCCTGTGGAATACGCTCGTCCTCGTCGGCAGAGTGGAGACACTCCTGGAGCTGTTTCAGGAGCTGATACCGGAGGTCTTTGGCCCCTTCCAACGAATCAGGAGGGCCCTCGGGTCAGCTCGGGAGGAAGAGGCCGTTCGGGAGGTCTACGCCAGACTCCCAACCGAGAACTTCTCTCGGGCAATTCTCCAGCGAAGCCCTCAACATCTCGGGGTCCTTCGGATGGAAGGAGTCTATTGGAGCGACTGGGGCGAAGAGGA
The DNA here is from genome assembly GCA_031838355.1 of Candidatus Methylomirabilis sp. bin48. Taxonomy (GTDB): domain Bacteria; phylum Methylomirabilota; class Methylomirabilia; order Methylomirabilales; family Methylomirabilaceae; genus Methylomirabilis. The sequence continues at coordinate 15,666 of JANGEZ010000197.1, forward strand.
ACGGATCCAGTCGGACCTTGCACGCTTTAGACCCAGGCCTCAAGAGTTGGCGACATCGACATGACGACTTGACAGGTCTTGGATACCTGCGCATTCCACTCCATTACACCTCTTTGGGCCACTGAACAGGGTGATCTCCTCGTGCGACCTTTTACATCCTGACCTCGCTCTTCGCTCACGGGATCCCCATCCTAATGAATTAAATTCCCTCCTAGACGCGAATCCTTTTCTTCGCCGGCATCATCTTGCAAATGGTCATGCATTAGAAGCTAGAAGATCGCATTCCCCACGCCAAAGCCGTTTGTCAGTTTGCAATGGCTTTCAGGAACTGTGTGGCGAATCTTTCCCGCCCTTTGCTTCATCTATAGAGTAGCGTGAACGTTAGGGCATTAAATAGTGGACTGACGGAGGGAAGGCAGATGAACAGGCACAAGATCAGGAATGTAGCGCCCTTGCTCCTCCCTGCATTCCTCCTCGCATTCCTCCTCACCGCAACGCCAAGCGGTGCACAGGAGACGAGGACATTGACCAACATCAGGGGGGAACAGGTGACGGTCCCTCACGTTGTGCCGGCCAGAGAAGACCTGGCTCTGCTTAAAATGGTGGTCGTCAAAATGGAAACATCAAACGGCCAAGGCGGGCTGGTCTTTGCCATCTACGGGACCGACGAAAGTATGCGGCTGGAGGAGGCCACTTACGTCGAGCGGTATGATCTCGCGGGCAACCTCTTGGAGATCGCCTGGTTCGACGACAGTGGGCAGGTGAAAGTCGCTCATGACAAAAACTTAACGGACCCGGACGCGAAGGGGCCGGCCAAGGTCTTGGTGATGGACGCTGATGATAGGCCCAGTGTTGATGAGCAATCGGCTCGGCTTCACTTGTAGCACGGGGGGGGACGATGGAGAATCTATTACTCTTACTCTTGGTAGCGACGGTCGGAATTCTCTACTGGCTTACCCATACAAGCGGCTCTGGCTGAGGGACCTCTTGCCCCCCGGCGGGGGTGTCCTCGATGAGGACGAGAAGGATCCTGAAGGCCATGTCGAATAACGGCAAGGCGATGAAGAGGCAGCGGCGATGAATACGAAATGGCAGGCGTGGTTTCTCAGATTGACTGTAACGATGGTATTCGGCCTTGGCGTTATCGCCTGGCTCCCAGTCGGGGCGGCTGATGCCCGAGGCTTTCACGGCGGAGGGCGTGGTGGGTTCTCCGGGGGAGGACATGGGGGGTTTCACGGCGGCTTCCATGGTGGATTCGGCCATGGTGGGTTTGGCCATCACGGCTTCCATGGGGGCTTCCGCCATCATGGACTGCATGGTGGATTCAGCCATCACGGTTTGCACGGCGGCTTCAGCTATTATGGGTACCCATCCTATTCCTACCCGTCGTATGGGTACCCATACGCCCCCTATCCATCCTACGGCTACACGCCCTACGGCTCTTGCTACGCCTTTGATGCGTACGGCGGTTGCGTGAGCTATGCGCCGTACGGTGGTTACTCTCCGTACTGACCTTGGCATTGGGTTGCCGAAGGTGAATGCTCAGCGTGGGGGAAGGGAGAGAGGAAGAGTGCCTTGCGCGGCTTCTTAATGCATGTCCGGTTCTGCCTTCTGGCCGTCGGGATCTTGCTGACGGCGTGCGCGGCCGGTCAGATCCGGGATCATACTTACATCAATGAGGCCAAGGGCTACCGCGCCCTGCTTCCATCGGAGGCGTGGAATGTTGAGATGGGGAAGGAGGCGGATCTGGTATTGCGCCATCGGAGCGGCCAAGCCGGGATTGTGGTTAATGCCATCTGTGATCATACCCAGCAGGATCGTCCCGTAGAGATCGAGATGCGACGCCTCTTTTTCGGCATCCGGGGGAAGGAGATCCTGAGGCAAGAACGTCACACGAAGAACTCGGGGGAGGCGGTCGAGGTGGTCCTGCGAGGCGAGCTAGGTGGCCGGTCACTCCTCTTCCATGGCTATACCCTGAAGGCATCCGGCTGCGTCTACGATCTGGTATTGTTTGCTCCTTCTGAGAAATATGCTGAGGTCAACGAGGAGTTTGAGGCGCTGTTTCATCGGTTTCAACTCCTGAGAGGGGAGAAGCGGTGAGGCGATTCTTCGCATACCTGGGAGGCTGCTTCCTGATGGCGCTGCAAGCGCTACGTGAGGCCATTCTGCCACCCTACCAGCTAAACCTCTTCGTGACGCAGATCCATGCCATGGGGGTCCTGTCGCTGGTGCTGACGGTGGTCTCGGGCCTGTTTGCCGGGATGGTGGTGGCGCTGCAGGGGGCGCATGAGCTGCAGCGTTTTGGCGCGATCCTCTACATCGGCCCGACGGTAGCCCAGTCCATGGTGCGTGAGGCGGCTCCGGTCATGACGGGGCTCCTGGTGGGGGGCAAGGTCGGGGCGGGGATCACGGCCGAGCTTGGGGCGATGATGGTCACAGAGCAGGTCGATGCCCTCCGGGCCATCGGGGCGAATCACGTGAAGTTTCTGGTGGTCCCTCGACTCCTGGCAGGCGTCGTGGTCTTTCCGCTGCTGACCAGCATTGCAAGTGTTGTAGGGATTATCGGTGGCCTCCTGGTGACGATGTTGCAGTACCGACTCGACCATATGCTGTACTGGAATACCATCTTCGACTTCATGACCTTTCGCGACTACTTGAGTGGCTTCGGGAAATCGGTGGTATTCGGTTTCCTTGTCGCTTTAGCGGGTTGCTACCAGGGCCTGAACTTTGTGGGTGGCAGCACCGAGCTGGGACGCGCCACTACCGAGACGGTGGTTGTGATCGGGATCGCCGTTCTGATTACCGATTATCTCCTGACCCAGCTCTTTTTCCTCTTTTGAAGAGTATCATGGGTGGGATCATGGCCGCACGGTCAGAAATGCTGAGGATTCAGGGAGTTCACAAGGTCTTCAACAGCCACCAGATTCTGGCCGGAATCGACCTCAGCCTCCAGGCCTGCGAGACGGTGAGCGTCCTTGGAGGGAGCGGCTCCGGCAAAAGCACCCTCCTCCGATTAATTGCCGGCCTCATCAAGCCGGACCGGGGGCAGATCATCCTGTTGGGACAGGACATTACCCCTTTGAGCGAGCGGGATCTCGTACGGCTCCGAAGGCGAATTGGCGTGGTTTTTCAGGGGGCGGCTCTCTTCGACTCCTTGAGTGTCCTCGACAATATCGCCTTTCCTCTCAGGGTCCACACGAGGACGAGCGAGGGTGAGATCCGCGCCCGAGTGGCCGAGCTCCTGAAACAGGTGGGGCTGCTCGGGATTGAAGGGCACCACCCGGCGGAGCTCAGCGGCGGGATGAAGAAAAGGGTAGGCATCGCCCGGGCATTGGCGCTCGATCCGGAGCTTGTCCTCTTCGACGAACCGACGGAAGGCCTGGATCCCAAGAATGCGAGGATGATCTGTGAGTTGATCGCTGAGCTGCGTCGGGAGTTCTGCCAGACCTCGGTGATGGTGACCCACGACCTGCGGTGCGCCTTCGCGATATCGGATAAGATCGCGTTTTTGCATCAGGGGAAGATCGTCGAGATCGCCAGGCCCGAGGTCTTGCTTAATTCGCTACGGCCTGAGGTGCAGATGTTCTTGGAGAGCGCCTTGGACCCGGTCACCGCAGGGCGTCTTACGGAGCGGAGTATTCCATGGAGCAGCGTACGAGCGTAAAGGTTGCGGTGGGGCTTTTCGTCTTTGTTGGTCTCCTGCTCTTTGCCATGTCCATCTTTTTTCTGGCGGAGCGGGGACGATACTTTTCCGCGCAGCATCCGCTGAAGGCATTCTTTACGAATGTGGGTGGGTTACACGAAGGGGCCACGGTGCGCCTGGGTGGGGTGGCGGTCGGCCGGGTGACCGGACTGCAACTGCCCCGTCCCCCGGAGGAGAAGGTGCTGGTGAGGCTGAATGTGGCCGGAAAGGCCATCGAAAGCGTGCGACGGGACTCGGTTGCTCGGATCGAAACGCTCGGGTTCATGGGCGACAAGTTCATCGAGATCAGCGTCGGGAGCGCTCAGGAGCCTCGCCTTCCTGACGGCGCAACCCTTCAGGTCGAGGAGCCGCTAGATGTTGCCGCCCTTGTCGGCCAGGGGCAGCGGGTTCTGGGACACGCGGAACGGGTCGCCGCCTCCCTCGATACCATGCTCTCGACCCTTGAGAAGGCCAAGGCGCCTGAGGCCATTGCCGGGGCGGCCAGGACCCTGGAGCGGATCGCCGCGTCGATGGAGCGTGGAGAAGGGGCTATCCCTTGGCTGGTTCGCGATCCAGCCAGCCGCCGGGTTGTGCAGGATATGGCTCGCACTGCTGAGGCGGTGGGGGCGCTGGCCAAGGAAATCAAAGAAGGCCGGGGTTTGGCCCATGCCTTGATTGACGATCCGGAGGGTGTTAAGCTGATCCAGGAGTCCAGGGATTTGGTGAGGACCCTTACCGAAGCCTCCCAGCACCTCAACGAGATCAGTGAGAAGATCGCTAGAGGCGAAGGGACCCTAGGCGCATTGCTGGCTGATCCTACCCTCTACGAGGACATGACCGCGCTGCTGGAAGGCACGCAGCGAAGCTGGCTCCTCCGCTCGGTGATAGGGAGCACGCTGCAGTCTGGGCGGGAGGCCCAGAAGGGAAACGCGAAGGCGGAAGCAGCGCAATGAACGTCAAGTCAGGAGGGAGAAGCGATGGCGTGGATCGAAACACTTGAGGCAGGCGAGGCTGAGGGGAATCTGAGAACCCTGTATGAGGGATTGCGCAAGCAGAGGGGGATGGTCCCCAACGTCATGAAAATCTTCAGTTTCCATCCGGAGGCGGTGCGGGCCACCATGCAGATGTTCCAGACCCTGATGTACGGTCCGGCCCCCCTGGGCCGTACTCAGCGGGAGATGATCGCCCTGGTCGTCTCCGTCGTCAATCGGTGCCACTACTGATATGGTTATGGTCACGACTGCGCGGAACGGCAACGTCGCTATAAGTGATTGGACATTCACCGGTCGTTCCCTGGGTGCTCAGCGCGAATGGTCGTCCAGGGAGATTGTCGGTACAGGATTGGTCCAACGTGAGGAGAGGCCCAACCGGGGAGGAGGGATGTTGCAATCCACATGGAGCAAGAAGCTTTTTCTGCTCGCCATAGGAACAAGCGTGGCCGGAGGGCTGTACCTGTTCGTTCCGCCGCTCCGAGTGTTTCTTCATCAGGCGGTTCGCCTCCTTGGCCAAGGGGATGTCGAGGCGCTCAAGGCCTTTCTCCTCTCCTTTGGGGCGTGGGCGCCTGTCATGTCTTTTCTGCTCATGGTCCTTCAGGCTCTCATCGCCCCGCTGCCCGCCTTCGTTCTCACCCTCACCAACGGCCTCCTCTTTGGCGCCTTCTGGGGATCGGTACTATCATGGGGAAGCGCCATGGCGGCGGCGGCCCTATGCTTCGGGCTCAGCCGCCTTCTCGGTCGTCGATCGGTAGAGAAGTTTGTCGGCCCCTCTGCGTTAGCCCGCGCCGATGTCTTCTTCGCCCGCTATGGCAAGCACGCCGTCCTCGTGGCGCGTCTCCTCCCCTGGATCTCCTTCGATCTGGTGAGCTACGGTGCGGGGTTGACCCCGATCGGGTTTTGGGGCTTCTGGGCCATGACAGGAATCGGTCAGCTTCCCGCCACCCTCTTTTACACATATCTGGGCGAGCAGGCTGGGAGATCGATACGGGCGGTGTTCTTTATTCTCAGCTCCCTATTCGTGATCGGGATCCTCGCGGCCCTGCTGGGGCCCCTTGTCAAACGG
>JANGEZ010000198.1:0-4689 GCA_031838355.1 Candidatus Methylomirabilis sp. bin48
AAGGTGGAGGACCTGTCCTTCCGCAGCGTGACAAGCCGCGTGGCCAAGTTCCTCTTGGAGATGGCCGAGGATGACGGCAGAGGAGGTCTGCGCCTGAAGCAGCAGTTCACGCAACAGGAGATAGCGTCCGTTGTGGGAACGGCCCGAGAGATGATCGGCCGGGCCTTCAAGGCCCTGGAAAAGGAGGGAGCCATCAAGCTCGATCACCACCAGGTCATCATCGTAAGCCGGGCCGCCATGATTCGCCTGCTCTGACCTCGCCGTTGCCCTTCTTGTAATGCGTGAGACTAAAGTCGCAGACACCCACAAATCAACCCCCCTATACTACAATCGACGCTGAGTCAGTAACCCGAGGAAAAAGGAGGCAAAAGACTTATGACCAACGAGAGCAGTTGCCATGAAGGGCACGTCAGACCAACGCCAGAGCCAAAGAGCTGCGACACCCCGACGGGCACGCCAATGCCCGACGTACTTCGGGACCTGCCCGATGATCGCGTGGTGATCCTGGATATTCGTGAACATGTGCGGGGAGGCGAAGAGCCGTTTCAGAGGATCATGCAAACCGTCATGTCCCTCCGAGACGACCAGGTACTCAAGCTCTGTAATATCTTCGAGCCGGTACCGCTATACGCTGCCTTGGCGCAACGGGGTTTCGCTCACTGGACGCAGCGGCGTGGTCCTGAAGACTGGTGCATCATGTTTTATCGAGCGGGATCCGAGGCCGCGACCTCTCCGGCGTCCTCTACCTCGTCGAGGCCCGCGGAGCCTGTCGGGGACGCCATCGTCGTTGACGCCCGTGGACTGGAACCCCCGCAGCCGATGGCGAAGATCCTGGAGAATCTCCCTCGGATCGCAGCGGGCGGAAAGATCCTGGCCATAACCGACCGTCGGCCGATGCTGCTCTACCCGAAGCTTGAGGAACGGGGCTTCGTCTTCTCCACCGAGGAAACGACGCATGGCTGGTTCGAAACCCGGATCTGGAAATAGCGCCCCGGCCAGGCTGCCATCCCTCTGGGTGCCGCTGCGCTATTTCGTGACGGCCCAGGTAGCCTTCGTGACCGCCATGCTCTGGGCGCCATGGCAGGTCAGCAATCTGCTGGACTTCTACTACCAGGGGCATGACCTTGCCCTCACCCATCTGCTGACTCTTGGGTGGATCACGATGACGATCATGGGGGCGTCGTTCCAGTTGGTCCCGGTCGCTCTGGAGACCACGCTGTGGAGCGAGCGCCTGGCCTGCTGGCAGTACTGGATCATGCTGTTCGGTGTGGCGATTATGGTGAGCCATTTCTGGATCGGTCATCACGAGGGTTTAGCCTTCGGCGCTGGTCTGGTGCTGGTTGCCGTGATACTCTTCCTGATCAATATGGGGCGCACGCTGTGGCAGCTCCCCCACTGGGACATCGTGGGGCGACACATGGCGGCCGCGCTCGTCTACCTGGCCTCCACCGTGATCATGGGAAACCTGATGGCGCTCGATAAGATTTTCGACTTCTTAGGAGGTCAGGTCCTGAGTACGATCCACGCCCACGCCCACCTGGCCGGCATCGGCTGGGTCACCATGATGATCTTCGGGGCGAGCTACAAGCTGATCCCCATGTTCAGCCTGAGTGAGCTTCGCGATGAGCGGCTGGCCTACTGGGAGTTCTGGCTGCTCCAGGTCGGTCTCGCGGGCCTATACGTGACACTCCTGCTGCACAGTTCGTGGGCCACGCTGTTCGCCCTCCTGATCGCCACAGCGGTGGGCCTGTTCCTCTGGACGATGCGCGATGTCATGCGGGTGCGCCGGCGTCCTCGACTGGACTGGGGGCTGCGGCATGCCATGATCGCCATGACTACGCTGGCGATCGTGACGATCCTGGGGCTGTGGCTGAGTACCGGTTGGGTCCCGAGCGAGGAGCTTGCCGCCCGGCTGGCCTTTGGCTATGGGATCCTGGCACTCCTGGGCTGGATCTCCGCCATGATCATCGGCCTGATGTACAAGATCATCCCATTCCTGGTCTGGCACCACCGTTACAGCGACCTCATAGGACTGCGGTCTGTTCCACCCGCCGCCCAGATTCTTGGTGAGTCAACGCCTCGGATGGAGTTCTGGCTGCTCTATGCGGGTATCGCGATGACCGTGACCGGAGTGATCTTCGCGTCCTGGCTGCTCCTGCAGGTGGGTACGCTCGCGTTGGCCTTGGCGGGTCTGACGTTCGCCGTCGCCGTCTGTCGGATCTACTGCCATCTGGTTCCACGCCTGACGCCGCTTCCGGATGCGCAGATTGTGGGAAGTATGCTCAGGTAGATAGGCTGAAGGCTGAAGGCTGTTAGGGGTAAAATGATAACGTCGCAATGTGTCGAAGCGGTTGGGCTTCTTGCCCAATGAGGAAGTCCTCTCTGAGAGAACCACAGGTCGTAGAAACCGAGAAGGTCTTGAATGGCTTGATTCGGCCGTGTGAGATACTTTACAGCCTTCAGCCTTCAGCCTAAACGCCTAAGTAGTGCCATAAAAAGGAGGCATGATGACGGAATCCGAAACATCACCAGTGACTGAAGAGCAGATCTACAACGCGCTCCGAAAGCTCATTGATCCGGAGTTAGGAGTCAACATCGTAGATCTGGGCCTCATCTACAACGTACAGATTGATGATGGCGAGGTCGCCATCCGTATGACCCTTACCACGCGCGGCTGCCCCCTGCACGGCACCTTCGTCCAGGCGATCGAGCGCGCCCTCAACGAACTGGACGGCGTGACCGGCGTGGCCGTCGAGGTCGTGTGGGAACCCGCCTGGAATCCGGACATGATCACCCCTGAGGGGAAGCGAACTATGGCCGGCGCTGGACGGGGAGGCCCCGCATGGTGACGCCAGAGTTGACGCTCGATACGGTGATCGCGGCACTTCGCGAGATAAAGTACCCGGGGATGAGTCGCGACATCGTATCTATTGGTGTGGTGAAGGATGCGCGGCTGGATGGCGCTGACGTGTACCTCGATCTTCAGATCCCGTCGGAGGACCGCGAGGTGATCGCCAAGGTAGAGGCTGCGGTCCGCGACACGCTCGCCCGCGTGCCTGGGATCGGTGATATGCGGATCCAGGCCGGCCCACGCCCCGCATCTCCGGATTCCGCGCCTGGACCGTCTCCACTCCCTGGCGTTCGGCGTATCATCGCCGTTGCTTCCGGTAAAGGCGGTGTGGGCAAGACTACTGTATCCGTCAACCTGGCCTTGGCCCTGGCGCAGTCGGGGGCTGCGGTCGGTCTTCTGGATGCCGACATTTACGGACCGAATGTTCCACGGATGCTGGGCGAGCCGGGTCGTCCCAAGGCGGATGACGGAAAGATCGTCCCGCTTGTGCGGTACGGCCTGAAGGTGATATCGGTGGGATATCTGCTGGGGGATCGGTCGCCGATAATCTGGCGTGGGCCCTTGGTGGCCCAGGCCTTGCGCCAACTCCTGCATGATGTACGTTGGGGCGAGTTGGACTACCTGATCGTAGATCTCCCTCCAGGGACGGGGGACGCCCAGTTGACCCTCGTACAAGCCGTACCGTTGACCGGTGGGGTCATCGTGACTACCCCCTCCGCCGTGGCCCTGATGGACGCAGAGAAAGGTCTGCAGATGTTTCGTGAGGCCCGCGTCCCGATCCTGGGTATTGTGGAGAATATGAGCTACTTTATCTGTCCCCACTGCCAGGGAGAAACCGATATCTTCAGCCGGGGCGGTGGACGCAAGGTGAGTGAATCGCTTGGAGTTTCTTTCCTGGGGGAGATCCCCATCAACCCGGCTATCCGCGAGGGCGGGGATACCGGCGCGCCCGTTGTCGTGGCGAAGCCGGAGTCTGCCGAGGCGCTGATCTTCCGCAATCTCGCGGAAAAGGTTCGCCAGGAGGCCGAGGCTGCCGCCGTGGCGATGCCTCAGGTGATCATCCGCTAACAACCAACAACCCTGTATCTCTCTAAGGAGGAAGTCACGATGTCAGCGAACTATGCAACAACCGTCGATGCCCGTGTCCTGCCGGTCCCGCAGAAGCACCCAACCATCTTCCGCGCCTTCGATGGACTGGCGGTTGGGACCTCTATGCTGCTGGTTAACGATCACGATCCCAAGCCGCTCTACTATACATTCGCCGCAGAGCGGGCTGGGGAGTTCGATTGGCGCTATCTGGAGACCGGTCCAGAGGTATGGCAGGTGGAGATCCGCCGGGTCGGCGCCGCGGCAGGTCAGCACGCGCCTAGCGAAGGCCATAGCTGTGGCGGACACCATGAACACCACGATCATCACGCGCACCAGCACGCCCACACCGGTTCTCCGACCCAGATCCTCAAGGACGAGCACGTCCTGATCCTTGAGGCCTTGGACGGACTGGAGCGAAAGCTCGCCGCACTCGAGGCCGGCGCCACCCCGGATCGGGCCTATTTCGAGAAGGCGGTGAAGTTTATCCGGACCTTCGCCGATGAGTGCCATCACGGCAAGGAGGAGAACCTGCTGTTTAAGACCATGGTGGACCGCGGCTTTCCGTTGCAAGGGGGACCCATCGCGGTCATGCTGTCGGAGCACGAGGCCGGCCGCGGATACATCCGTGAGATGGCCGAGGCCTCGGCGAGCGTGGGGCAGGATAAGGCTGCGGCAGAGAAGATCATCCGGAACGGGCGTGCCTATATCCAGATGCTGCGGCCTCACATCGATAAGGAGAACATGATCCT
>JANGEZ010000199.1:0-3328 GCA_031838355.1 Candidatus Methylomirabilis sp. bin48
GCCACGATCGGTCCCCAGTTCCTTGTTGGTGGCCTTCTTGTAGTTCTCCTTGGCGAGGCCTACCACCTTTTCCGCGGTCAGCCCCTTATCGCCCTTTGTCTCATCATTGATGAGCTTCTGGTTCTCCGAGATAACCGCTCGGCCGGCTCGGAACAGCGTAGCCAAATGTACTGCCAGCCGTTCCTGTTCTGGGGTTTGCGCAAGGGCGTCCGTCGACTCAAAGTGCCCCAAGCCGAGCGCACACGCCCAACCCACGAGGACGAATCTCAGTATCAGCTTGGTCATCGTCTTACGGTTCTTGAACCACTGCATGCTCACTTCCTCCCCTCCTGTCCCGTTCCTTCTCGTTGATCCACCAGTCACTCTACAATCTCAGGCGGCATCAGGAAGAACGGACCATAAGAGCCGGGCCCTGCTGGCAGGGCCAAGCCCCTGTTGCCGTACTCGACCGCACACGCCTCCACTGGCGCGTCTGCGTGGTCTCACCCAATTACTCCTCTTCCTCTCGCGCGGAGAGCGCTCTGTCCCCTCAGGCCGCGTGGCGTAGCACCCGTGGTCCGGAAGTCAATCGAATCAACCCCGGTATGTCCAAGATGAGGGCCACGTGGCCATCGCCCATGATGGTCGCGCCCGAGACGCCATCCACCCGTTGGTAGTTCGTCTCCAAGCTCTTGATCACCACCTGGTGCTGACCGAGCAACTCGTCCACCAAAAGCGCCACATTCTCTTCGCCGTGTTCCACGAGCACCAGGAGGCCCTGTGCGGGGTCGGTAAACCGCGGGGTCACTCCCAGGATGGCATGGAGTCGGAGGATCGGCAGGGATCGGCCGCGAATATCTACGACCTCTCCGCGATCCGCGATCGTGTGGAGCTGCGAGTGCTTGGGCTGGATTGATTCCACAATACTGCCCAGAGGGATAATGTACAGGTCATCACCCACCTGGACCGACAACCCATCCATGATGGCCATGGTGAGGGGAAGCTTGATTCTGAAGGTGCTCCCCAGATCGAGTCGGGATTCAATGGTCACATCCCCACCCAGCGCCTCGATATTCCTCCGCACGACGTCCATCCCCACCCCACGGCCGGAGACCTCCGTGACCCTTTCAGCGGTTGAGAAACCGGGAAGAAAGACACAGTTGAACACCTGTTCATCAGTCAAAGCGTCGCCTTCCTTGACTACACCCAACGCGACGGCTTTTCGGAGGATCTTTTCCCTGTTCAGGCCCTTCCCATCGTCCTGCACCTCGATATACACGCTCCCGCCCTGGTGGTAGGCATTCAGTCTCACTGTGCCCTGTGCCGGTTTTCCCATCGCGAGTCGAACCTCCGGAGGCTCGATGCCGTGGTCCACGGAGTTGCGCACCAGGTGAGTGAGGGGGTCGCTGATCTGCTCGATGACGGTCTTATCCAGCTCAGTCTCCTCGCCCTTGAGCTGCATAGCGACTTCCTTGCTGCACTGCTGCGCCAAGTCGCGCACGAGTCTGGGGAAGCGAGCAAAGACCGTGCGGATCGGCAGCATCCGAATTGCCATGACCCGTTCCTGCAGCTCTCGCGTGCTTCGATCCATCTGGGCCACCGCCCCCTCCAGGAAGGGGAGTCGCTCCACCTTAAAGTTGGTCACGAGCTGGCTGATCATCGAGTGGGCGATGACCAACTCTCCCACCAAATTGATCAATCTGTCTACCTTGTCCGTGCTGACTCGGATCGTCGCGGAGTCCTGCTTCTGTTTGATAAGCTTTTGCTTTTCAAGGGCCCCCGCCAGTCTCTCCGGGGTCACCGACTGCTCTTGTACCAGGATCTCCCCGACCTTTTTCTGCTTCCCCAGGGCCTCTTCAAGCTGCGCCTGGGTGATCGCCCGCTCTTCGAGCAGCAGTTCTCCGACTAGAGGGACCTCCCCTCTCTTGACCTGGGGAATGGCGGCATCCGCCTCAGCCACAGGGAAGACCTCCGCGACGTCGCTGGTGATGGTACGCTCCGGCTGCGGTGGATCCAGCCGAACGGCGTCCTGTCCTCGCCCCAGAAACGCCTTGAGCTCCGCGAGCATCTCCTCGTCCCTCACCTCATCGCCTCGCTCGCCTTTCGCCTTGGCGAACAGACCCTTGATGACATCGGCGGAGCGCAACAGCAGATCCGCACAAGGGCGGGTGAGGAGGAACTCGTTCTTACGAAGGCGATCGAGGAGATCTTCCAGCACGTGGGCGGTCTTGGCGATCCGGTCGAACCCCAGCATTCCGCTGTTGCCCTTGATGGTGTGCATGGCGCGGAAGCTCTTATTCAGGAGTTCGTGATCGCCGGGCGTCGTCTCGAGCCCGAGGAGGCAGCCCTCGAAATCGGCCAACAGATCGGCCGACTCATCGAAGAAGCCCTGCAACAGCCCGTCGTCATCCATCATCATGTCGATCCATTCATCTTCGCTCACCTGCACCAGGCGGCAGGACCTTGTCCACCACCTGGACGAGCTGCTGTGGACTGAACGGTTTGACGATCCAGCCGGTTGCCCCCGCCGCTCGACCCGCCTGCTTCAGTTCAACGCCAGACTCGGTTGTCAGGACCAGCACAGGAGTGACCTTCGTGGCGGGGCGCTGACGAATCGCCTTCACCAGGCTGATGCCATCCATATCGGGCATATTCATGTCAGTGATGATAAGATCCACTTCTTGCCGATCAAGCATGGTGAGCGCCTCCGGTCCATTCGCGGCCTCGATCACCTCAAAGCTGCCAGCCCTCAGGGCGGACCGAATCATCCCCCGCATCGACGTCGAATCATCGACGATCAAGATTCGCTTCGCCATCCCCACCTCCCATCGCTATCCACCCGGAAAAGACGACCGTAGGACAGGCACATTTTTCCGCTCCCCATCGGCTGCAGTCAGGCTATGAAAGTCCCATCTCGTTCATAGTTATCGGCAGCGATGGTCTTGCACTGAAGGTGTTTTCACTGAAAGAGGAGGCAAGCTCTATGCCATGCGGAAAATTATAACTACTCAGTCAGGTAGATAGGCTGAAGGCTGAAGGTAACTACTCGGGTAGATAGACTGAAGACCGTTAGACTGCAGGAACGCGCACGGATGAGCCAGACGTTTCCGAATGCGATGCGACAATGAAGCCCCATCCCTAGATCTGCGCGCATCATGGTCACGACCGAAACACGTATCTTCAGTCGCGTAGACCGACTGACCCCTTGTATTACGGGGAGCATTAACTAGATTGCACTCTTGCACAGCATCTCCAGCAACTTCCCCCTTTGCGAAAGGGGGATTGAGGGGGTTTTACCGATCGTTCAAAACCCCCCTTACCCCCCTTTGCTAAAGGGGGAGGCAAGCTA